>JBDUAJ010000181.1:0-5540 GCA_040004695.1 Nitrospirales bacterium
CGGGATCAACTCGATATGCCAGTGATAAAAGTCGCCCGTCTTCTCATGAAGCGGAGAGGTATGGAGGATGAAATTGTAGGCTGGATTTGACAGCACGCGATCCATGCGGCGGAGGGATTCGGAGAGGATGCGGGCCAGCAGCTCGAATTGAGCTTTTTGGCTCTCTTCAAAATACGCGGCATGCCGCTTGGGCAGGATCCACATTTCAAACGGAAAGCGGGGCGCAAACGGCGTGACCACGATAAATTCCGGATTGTCGGCCACGATGCGGGTTCGCTCGCTGAGTTCCTGGCGAACGATGTCGCAATAGATACACCGCTCCTTCTGCTGAAAATGAGACCGGCAGCCTTCAATTTCAGCTGCCACGCTGGTCGGCACGACCGGCAACGCGATTAACTGGGAATGGGTATGCTCCAATGTCGCTCCCGCGGCAGCGCCGTGATTTTTGAAGACAAGGATAAATCGAAGGCGGATATCCCGTTTGAGATCTATCATCCGATCGCGATAGGACCACAAAATATCTTCGATGTGTTTCGGCGGCAGATCCGCGAGTGCGAGTTTGTGATCCGGTGTTTCGATAATGACTTCGTGGGCGCCGATGCCGTTCATGCGATCGTACAGGCCCATACCTTCTCGGCCCATCTCGCCTTCTACTTGAAGCGCCGGAAATTTGTTCGGTACCACGCGCACGGTCCAGCCCGATGAGTTCGCCGGGCCCTGCTGCGGTCGATACGCGAGCACTTCGTGCGGTGTCAGGTGTTCCTGTCCCGGACAAAACGGGCAGACGTCGGTCGTCGGTTGGCGCGCGTGCGTATCCTCGAAGAAATCACGCGGACGACCGGCCCGCTCCGTCGAAATAATCACCCATCGTCCGACAATCGGATCGCGACGCAGTTCAGGCATGCTTGCTCCGCTCGCAGGCGCGAGGCGCGGGGCACGAGGCGATAGGTATAAGCAGGAAAATGTGTCTTGCCCATTGTCCCGGGCCTCGTGCCCCTTGCCTAGAAGTCATACTCTCCACATTCTCGCTTCGAAATTGCGGTCCGGGACGGTCAGCGCCACGGCATGATGTCGGGGATACCGTTCGATCTCAAGCCCATCTTCTGTCAGGACGAGACTCAAGCTGAAGTCCTGCCCCGCCTGGAGCGCAAGATCCTTAAATGGTATCGCGAGTTCGACGATTTGGCGAGCGGCAATGGTCGTGTATCGGCCGACTTGCTGGAAGGCCTGCGTGGTGGACGACCACAAGACGAAATGATCGAGGCCGGTGGAGATCGGAAAGGTGGCTTTGTAATGCGAGTGCGGCGTCTGAACGTGCAGCTCAGTCGTCGTCTGCGTATGCTGGCGTAATGGTGATACATCGAGACGTAAAAAGAGCTCATTCAAACTATAGCCGAAAGCGAGATGGGACAAGCGATCGCTTGACTTCCACATGGCGCCGTGTGGTGGCGACGGATCGATGAGACCGGCGCCCCGCCACTCAAAAAAGTCCGTAACCATCCCATCAATCTTCGGTGAAAGCAAGCGGACCGGCAGGCGTACCGATTGAATGGCCGATAGCGTCCGGGCGTCGAGAACGGAATGATTTAAAAACTCGGGTGCGACCGTGCCCGCCCGGAGAAACACATTGCGCAAGTGCGTGCGGAATAGCCGGTCGAATTCCAATTTATACTCGGTATGGAAGTCGTCCCCATACCACCAGAACCAATCACTGCCCTCGGCCGCATAGAGCGCCTCCCACGCGCCTGCCGTCTGCTCGGCCGTCAATGTCGGCTCCATCTCGACCAACCGTGCTCGAGTTTCGCGGACCATGTCCCATGCACGATTGTCTTCTGCGTGCCCGATCCAGATCTTGAAATCCGAATTGATCCAGGAGCCGGAGTGGAGATGCGACAATCGCGTCGCGGGTGGATGGTCTTTCAGTGCCTGGCTGACCGTCTTTGTCGATACGCGGCAATCGGCCGTATCGAGCGCGCCCGTGGACAGACCTTTGTAGAGCCCGCCGAGAAACTGCTCGCCGCCGTCGAAGTAATGCTCCCACGGGTTCTCCCCGTCCAAAATAATGGGGATCAGGACTTGGTCGCTTGTCTCGTGTTCCACGTTCGCAGCCAAGTGGCGCAGCACGTCGTCGACGGCAGACTCCGCGGTCCATTTCGAATAGACAAATCCGAACGCATCCGAGATGTCCCGGTCGCGAAAGACCATGGCGATGTCCTGTCCGGATGGCCCCGCCAGGTATGGATGAAACAGATCGGTCTGCCGATTCCATTGACTGAGCGAGCGAGCCAGCACGCCTTCATCCGTCGCCATCCAATCGAACCCAGCCTGCCGGACGAGTGGAATTATCTCTGGACACACCGAGCCTTCCGACGGCCAGAGCCCCAGCGGAGCGCGTCCAAATTGCGCCGTGTGATAGGCCACTGCGCGCTGAAGCTGCGCCTCGGCATCCGCAGTCGCTTGCAAGCGGGAGGGAAGCGCAGAATCAGGGCGGGCACGCCGGCCGATATCGGTATCGACTATCAGGGGAAGGATGGGATGATAAAACGGCGTCGTCGTCAGCTCAATCTGGCCGTTCTCAGCCAGCTTTCGGTACATGGGAATAATGTCGCTGACAACCTGGCGTTGGATGGCCAAGCCCTCCTGTTTGTTCTCCTCGGTGAAGCCGCGGTCTTTCTGACGTAGCGCCGCCAGGCGCGGATAGCGAGCGACTGCCCCGTATCCAAACCAGGCCAAGTTGTGCCACATCTGTAAGTCACGCCAGTCCTGCGTCGTGAACTCCTTCGCGACGCGGTCCCAGTCGTGGCGGTGGCCATCCATGCCGCGTTTCACGAGCAGCTCATGATACCGAGGGAAGGGGCGAACCATGTTGGCCCAATGAGCGGCAAAAAAGTGGCGTAGAAGAAAGGCGCGTTCGCTGGGACCAAGCTCCGCCGCCGGTCTCGTGGCATATTCTAAGAAGAGATCCGACACCGACCCCGAAATGACTTCATTGAGTTGCAGAAGAAGAGACGGCGTGAAATTGAACGTGGAGCGGATGTCGGGAAAACGTTCAAGCAAAAAGGCCATGTCGAAATAGGCTTTGCTGGCATGGAGGCGGACCCATGGCATGCCGACCGTTCGCGTGACCGGATCGGTGTAATACGGCTGATGCATGTGCCACAGGAAGCAAACGCGCGCAGTTTTCATGGCCCATGGGGATACGCGGCTCCGCGCGGGAAGTCAAGGGGAGTGGGCTATCTGGGCGCCTTCCCTTGATGAGACGAATCATGCCCGAAGGGATCCATCACCTTAATGTGGCCATCAATGTGGCCATCGCCCCAAAACATATCGTGATAGCATCCGGAGTGGACGACAGAACCGGAGCGTCAGAAAGGTAACTGAATGCAGAGGTGTACACGCAATGAATGAAGCCTTATCTCAGTGCACCGTGTCGTTGCCAGATGATTCAAGCTGCTTTTGGATGAATCGATTGATCTCCTGAACCCTCTTCAGCAGCCTGTCCCGCTCGATGACAAATGGATCGGACGGCGCTGCGCAGGCTTGATGGCCCTCGCAAGACGCCGGTTCCTTTTCTATACGAAGCGCGCGATCGACGAGCGAGAGCAACACGTCAGGCGGAACTGGTTTATGGAGAAAGGCATAGGCTCCCACATGCAACGCCTCGGTTTCCATGTCTCGATCGCCATACCCTGTGATCAGCACAACCGGAGTGCCGGGTCGTAGCCGCTTGCACTCTTTGACCAATCGCAATCCATCTAATCCAGACATGCGGAAGTCGCTGACAATCAGATCATATTCACTGGTGCCGATCAACAGCAGACCAGCTTCTGCACACAAGGCGGTGTCGATGGCGATATCCGTTCTTGCAGCCGTAACGAATGCCGGGAACGCATTCAGAAAGGTGGAGTCATCGTCAAGAAGCAGAATTTTTGGCATGCCCACCCATAGCATGCCTGGATAGCGGCGTCAGCAAGACAATACCGACGGTACTTGCCAGCGGAAATCGTACGTGGCCTCACCGCCAAGCCTGCGTTCTGTGTTGCTTCCTGAATGTTATGTTGATGACAGACAGTCATGATGGGCTCCTGTAGGACAGGGCTTCCCTACGTAGCTTGGCTCTGCCGACGGCTACCTTGAGATCAATAAACACCTCTGGAGCAAGCCGCTTGTCTGTGATGATGGTCTTATTAGGCAGATGGAAGCGGTGAACCACTGAACTTGCGCCTGACCGGAATAGTTCATCAACGTATAGCAAAAAATGTGACATTGCCTTATAAGGCATCTGGTTGGAGGTAGTTGTGCCTAAAGCACCCTTCAATAATGCAGCAGATAATCTCCTGCTCGCGGCTTTGCCCCGAGCAGGCAGAGAGCGTGTTCTTTCCAAGACGCATAGAGTCACCCTATCGGTTGAAGACATTGTGTGCCACCCGGGTGACACCCTCACCAGTGTGTATTTCCCGCTGACGTGCGTGATTTCGTTGATGACTGAGATGAAGAATGGGGCGACCATCGAAATTGCGACCGTCGGCAATGAAGGCATCCTTGGGGTGACAGCCTATTTGGGGATAGATATGGCTGGATCACGGGGAATCACGCAGGTCTCGGGGGAAGCCCTGCGCATGAGCGTCGAAGATTTTAGACGGATGGCGGCGAGTGAAGACCACCTGGATACAATACTGCGTCGATACACACACGCTTTACTTACACAAATCGCTCGTTCAGGCGGGTGCAACAGCTTGCATTCCGCGGGAGAGCGATATGCCCGCTGGCTGCTCATGATGCATGACCGAACGCACGTGGACGTGTTTGCGTTCACGCAGGAGTTCCTGTCGGACATGTTAGGCGTGAGCCGGGCCAGAGTGAACATCGTCTCAGGGGCACTCGAAAAAGCGGGCCTTCTCAAGAACAGTCGTAAGAAGATCACTGTGCTGGACTGGAAGGGACTTGAAGCCTCGTCCTGCGACTGCTACCGCGCGATCAAAGACGAGTTTGAACGCGTGCTCCACATCTGACGGCTCCGATCTTTGAGGCTGTTCATTCGTTATTCAGCGCCAGACAGACGCGCAGGATCGGTGCACGATGCGTACGTTTTTCATCTAATCTTACCTCCTGAAACGGCTGTTGATGCGAGAACAGATATCCCGGATTCTGATCATTGATGACGATCAGACCTTATTAACGGGACTCGCAGATTGAGACCTGTAGCGAGCCTGCTTCCGCCGTTTCCATTGCTCAAGTGGAAATTGCGATCTCATCCTTCGCGATTGTTGGATGCCGCAGGCGAATGGCCTGGACTTATCGCCCTGACTGCGTAAAGCCGCGCCTCCCGCTTCGATTCTGATGATGAGTGGTGCGGTCAATGACGCGGTCCGAAACACTGGCTTGTCATGTGGTGCCAGACAAGTCCTTGCCAAGCCATTTGATCGCCAGTCGGTGACTATGACGCTCAAGCAGGCGCTGAAGATCATCACGCCACAGAGCAAACATTAGATAACCGCACGTGATAGCCGACGAACATTGATCGGATTATGCATCGGTAA
>JBDUAJ010000182.1:0-5497 GCA_040004695.1 Nitrospirales bacterium
CGCGGTAGATTCCTTGCTCCAGTGTTGAGCGCATCGCCTCGCCGTCCAATCCTGTTGCAGTTCAATCATGATGAGCGTCTCGAGATCATCGATGTCCCGGCCATTCTCAAAGAATGCTTTGAAGAGTCCCCGATGCACGTCATCGAATCGCTCCCTCGTCCGCGCGAACTCAGCCAACTCCAACGCCCGACGGCTGCGCGGCTGCAGTGGAGGGAGGCGCAGCGTCATGCCGCGTTCTCGTGCCATCGGGTAGACCGCTTGATTCCACACGGTTCGCAGATACTCGCCCTTGGGATCGAGCGTGGGCACCGGTGCCGGCCTCAGCTCGAACGCCCGCCACTCGAGTTCGACCCTCTCATCATACTCGCGGCGAATGCGGTCGAGTATCGGCTCTTCCAAATAGCAGAAGGGACAGACGTAATCGCTCCAGACGGTGATCCGAACGCTCCGTGTCATGGCTCAGGCTTCGACATCTGCCGTACGATATTCGCTCGAGTGTTAGGATTTTCGCGTGTAGGTGATCTCCATCATCTTCATTTCTTGCCCGCTCTTGTCGGTGCCATACATCTCGAAGATGTTCGTGTTGTGATCGACCATTTTCGTCACGGCGCGAAGCTTCATTTCTCCTCTGATGGGACAAGTGTACTGGCCTTCTTGCGTGATGGTGTTCTCATCGCCGGAAGATCCCTCCATCACATGGAGGGCGGTGGACATGGAATCCATCCAGGTGGACACGTACTTTTTGGTTTGGTTGTCATACCCGGTGACGCCGATCCCGTTAAACGTCTTGCCCATCATCTCGCCGGTACACTTCTGCTTCAGGAAACGTCCATCGAGAACCATCTTCTGTTCGCAGGACCCCGTCGACTCCATGGGCGGCTTATTTGGTTCCATCCAAGACTTGGTCTTGGTATCCCACTTTCCCTCCATGCTCGCCAGCCGTTTGTGCGGTTCGCCGGGAGTCGCCAGTTTCTCAAACTTTTCCATCATCGCTTGCATATCCATCTGCGGCTGTTCTTCGGCCATGGTCAACGATGCGGCCATTATCAGACCCACGCAAGATAGCGCCATAGTTTTGAATCGCATGTCTGTCTCCTTAATGAATGTGATTGAACGGAACTGCCTTCAGTCTAACGACAACCTCGCGCCTTCACAACCTGCGATCAACCATGAATCGCCTTGATCCGCCGCGCCTATGTAGGACGAGATGCGTGACCGTCTCGGCTTCTCTATCGTGAACAGTCGGGCCGTGTTTGGCGCGAATGCGGTCGAGCCCCGATTCTTCCACATAACAAAACGGCCAGAGGTCATCGCTCCAGACGGGGATGCGCACTTTTCGCGCCATGGTCTAGGCTCTACGATGTATGGCCTCGGCGCGTCCGGTGGCCGCTAGAATGACTCGAGCCGTTTCCTGAGGAACATCCCACTGCGGAAAGTGGCCGCTGTGTTCGAACCAGTGTAGGCGCGCATCGGGGAAGAGTTCCAAGGCTCGCTTTGCCTGACTGGGAAAGCAGACCCGGTCTCGACGTCCCCATCCGATCACGAGTGGATGCGGGATCGAATTCGGCGGCGCGCCTTGTTGAGTCTCTCCGTACGCCAACTGGCGCAACAGTTCATCGAAGGACGGCGATGCGGCGTAGCTGCGCATCTCGTCCAGAGTGACACGCGGGGACACACGCCAGGGATGCGCAGAGAATTGGGCGAAGAGCATGGTGCGGCCCACCGCGTTGCGGGTCAGCGACGGCATGACGGGTTGCAGCAGACGAACTAGTCGGATGGATGACCAAACCGACGCATAAAAGGCGTGACGCTGCCAGCCTTTCCAAAAGCCTCCGGGATCGAGCGAGACCACCGCGCCTAGCACGCCGCCGCGCCGTGCGAGTTCCAGTACCAGTCGTGCCCCCATCGAGCTCCCGACCGCATCGATCCCGATGAGATTCTGAGTAGTCAGGAAATCCGTCAGCGCATCGACCAGCGTTCGGATCGATACTTCGCCGCGCAAGGGTGGCGTATCGCCGAAGCCGGGCAGATCGACTGCGATGACCTCGCGTTCCGCGGTTAAGGCATCGAGGATCGGCACCCACGAGCGCCAGCTCCCGCCCAGGCCGTGGATGAGCAACACCGGGCGGCCCTTGCCGCGTCTGATTTGGTACATCTTCATTAAGATCTCGCCTCTCCTTCCAAGACCAACTGGGTGTTCTTTGCCGTAGAGAGCACTTTTTGGTAATGCTGATTCTTGAGCGTTTCGTCTTTTATGTTCGTGATGAAGTATTTCATCGGCCTCATCGGGTCATGAGCCGCCGAGATGGTGAGGCGGCCGTGGCATCTTAGTGTTCCATCATTCGCACGACGAGACGTTCGAGCGTGTCCTCATCCGTGTGAAGCGTGCCGTTGACAAAGAACGTCGGCGTGCCCTTGACGCCGCTACGTCGGCCGCTCCCAATATCCCGATCGACCCGGTTCGCATGCAGGCGACCGCGAAGCTCCCGCTCGAATCGCGGCATATCGAGGCCAAGCGAGGCGGCATAGTCCTTCAAGCTCGCTTCATCCAGCGCAGCTTGGTTCTCGAAAAGCAGATTGTGCATGCTCCAAAACTGACCCTGCGCGCCCGCCGCTTCAGACGCTTCCGCGGCCTGACGAGCAAGAGGATGTTTGTCCTCAAGAGGAAAATGCCGAAAGACGACCCGCAGCCTATCCCCCAGCCGCTTTTGGAGCTGCTTGAGTACGAGATAGCCGCGCCCGCAGTAGGGACACTCGAAATCGCAGTAGGCCAGCACCGTGACCTGCGCCTGATCGGAGCCGGCGATGTGGTCATCCGCATCGATCGGAACCAGCGAATCAAGCGCCCGACGTGAACAATACGACGCTGAATTCAAAGATGTACTCGCCGGATGGAAGAGAGCTAAAGAAGGCTAAGCTCCAAAGAAGCCACACGAGAGTTACTAGGTCTTCGATTCAATGACACCAGACTGTGGTATGGAGGAAGCCATGGTGAAGGAAAACTTGCTTATGAAGGAACCAGAATGTAAGCTACATTACATTCACAGGAGGAACAGCATTGACTCGCGGGCGTCGTATCTTGATAGTTGAGGATGATCGAACCGCCCTTAATGTCCTAAAGGAAACGATAGTGCATTATGGGTACTTGGCGTCGATTGCGGGTAGTGGCCACGAAGCTATCGAACAGGCCAAGAAGCACGACTTTGAGGGTGTACTCCTTGATCTCGGCCTGCCTGATATGAAGGGCATTGATGTCTTGCTTGAGCTTCGCCGCTTGCATCCGACGATTCCAATTCTGATCGTGTCGGGTCGTAAGGAATATGAAGCAAACGCTCTTGCTAAGGGTGCAAACGGTTTCCTCTTAAAGCCTTTCGATCCACGGAGTCTAGAAGAGTCAATGGCACAATGGTTTGGAAAGCCGTAATCGATACAGTGAAACTGAGCTAAGCGGCTTTATCTGCGCTTCATGGCCAGCGCCGGTATGAACGACCGTTAAAGATCGTCGGCGCTGGGTGACTATCACTGTGTGCGGAATGGTGGGTGCGTCTCCTCTTCCACGGTAAGCGTAGCGCTTTTCCGCGTCAACACACGCTGATCCCTCCACCACTTTACGGAGCAAGAATATGAGAATCGGCACAGCTGAGCCGTATTGATCAGATGGGGACCGCCGTTACGGTTAGTGTTATAGTTGCCCACTAGTGGCGGAGAATGAGCATCTGAGCAGACAACACACGCCACCATACAGGGAAGGGAACGATATGGAAAAACATGCGCAACCAACAATCCCGCCCGATTCGGACAACTCCAGCCCGCTCGTACAGGCGTTAACCACCAATGAGGATGTACAAACGACAGTGGAGGAATGCGCCGATGAACTGGGCGCGGTCAACGCCAAGATGAAAGAGGAGTTTACCAACCAGGTGCCATTATCGGAAGTTCGGCAGATCCTCAGTCAGAGTCAAGACATTGAAAGCAAGGTCGAAGCCTGCGTAGACGACTTGCAGGCCGTCAATACAGCGTTGGGACAGGAAATTACGGAGCGCACCCAGTTAGAGCGAGCGTTGTCGAATACGCAGGCCGAATTGTGTGATACAAAGGTTCTATTGTCCGTGACCCAGGTTGCGGAAGAACTGGCGAACCGTCGGGGGCTCCATGATGGACTGACGGGCCTACCGAATCGCGCGCTATTGGAGGACAGGCTCGAGCAGGCCGTGGCCGACGCCAGACGCCATGCGTGGACGTTGGCCGTGATGTTCATTGACCTTGACCACTTCAAGGACATCAACGATTCATACGGGCACCAGGTTGGAGACACAGTGCTCCGCATGGTCGCTGGGCGGCTGAAAACCGCGCTCCGAGCCGGGGATACCGTCAGTCGCCAAGGGGGGGACGAATTCGTGTGCCTCATGCAGGAAATCAAAGAAGAGGCTGACGTGGCCCATATTGCGACGAAAGTGATCGATGGCATCTCCACCATCTGTGCACTCGAGGGAGCCACAATCACGGTGCGACCCAGTATTGGCATAGCCCTGTACCCGCGAGATGGCGACACCCCAGCACTCTTACTCAAGCGTGCCGATGCGGCCATGTACCGAGCGAAGCAGACGAAAACTGGCTACGTCTTTTTTCACCAACTCACAACCTAAGTCTATGACGGCGTTCCTGCCCAAACGCGGGTCCGCCAGACGTCAAGCCGGCCTTCTTAAATGGCGATCATTGTAAATCATTCGTCAGCAGGCCTTGTCTCGCTATCGCGTGATCGTGCCTGGTCGCACGGGGCTAATGCCAACGTGCGAGTGATGAACATCTGCCTGCAATGGTTGTTAAGAATCGGGCCGGGGGATGGCCTTCCGAAAGACGCCTCCTAGGGACGTGAGGAGTGTTTTTCCCGGGGCCAGGAAAATGACGTTGCGAATTGCTTAGAGAACCCTTTGGCTTTTGTGCTGGGCTTTGCCGAGTGTTTGGCTCAATAGAACGGGCATATCTGTGGGTTCAGCTACGTCGCTGGGTTGGATGCACCTCGATACGAGAAGGGTTCATCACTCGGCGTGGAGCGTCGACGTGAAGTTTCGGATGATCCAACGATGCCGCGACGCGTTTCCCATCCGATTGATGTGTCGCTGTTTGCGAGTTTCGTCCAGCGCGCGAAGCGTCGCCACCGTCCCAGGATATTCGCCCTGATTCCCAGTTCTGCGGCGATTTGGCTCACGCTGCCGCCCGGGGCGTCCAGCATCGCCACTGCCTCACGCTTGTACCCTACAGAAAACTTCCGTCGTGCTCCCATGACACCCTCCTGGCCCATTATGAGCCTTAACTAGGTGTCCGTAAAAGCGGGGCAGAACCCAACATAGATGGAAGAGGCTCTTTGTTCAGGTGCTAGTTTTTCCAGAACTGCGGCGACATTTGAAAATACCTTTACTCGTTCACCAACAGAAACAAGCACAGAAGTGGTTGGCAGACCATGATCAGCAATGAATTGCATAAGTCCGGTCTCGAA
>JBDUAJ010000183.1:0-5424 GCA_040004695.1 Nitrospirales bacterium
CGATCGGGATGACCCGGGCACGCGGCGCCGTGCTCACGAGCTGGGAACTCAAGCGCTATACCACCACCGATAAAGAACACCCTCAGCCCATTCAAATGGTGTACCACGGAGGCAAGTTTCGAAAGCCTCTTTCGCTGCAGGTCACGGATCCCGCACTGTCGACCCAGATGAATGAAGGACTCTACGAAATCCAACGAGATTTCTCTACGCTGGATGCTACCCATCCGACCGGTCATTTGATCTTTACATATGCGGATCCTCAGTCAGGATTGCGAGCGGTCAAGGAACTGACGTTTCATCATGATACCTATGTTGTAGACATTGCTGTCCGGACAGAAGGAGTCAGCGGTCCGGTCGATGTCGTATTAGGCACGAACTTTGGGATTGTTGAGTGGGGTGAGGGATTTATCGGCTTGATAGGACCGGCGACCAAAGTCGATGACCAAATCGCGAAAGATACGCCGGACGCTGAAGTGGAACGAAAGGGTTCTGTGGGATGGGTCGCCCTCCAGGACAAATACTTTCTGAGCGTCTTGATCCCAACCGGCGCCTCATCCGCAGTGATTAAGAAGGAAGGGGATAAGCTGTTCTCTTCCGCCGTACGGTATGCGGCACCGAGCTCCACGGCAGCTTTGATGTCTCTCTATGCCGGCCCAAAAGAGTTCGACACGCTGAAGTCGTTCAACATCGGCCTAGAAGATACCATCGATTTCGGCTGGTTCATCTATGGCAGTTGGGGCATTGTCAAAGCCGTCGCCAAGCCGCTCTTCTCCGTCCTGCGATTCATTCATGACTACACGCACAACTATGGCGTGGCCATCATTCTCCTGACCGTCTCGATCAAATTGCTCTTCGTTCCGCTTCAGTACAAGAGCTACAAGTCCATGAAGGACATGCAGTTAGTTCAGCCTAAAGTTGCCGCGCTGCAAACGAAGTATAAGGACGATCGTGAGCGGCTCAATAAGGAGTTAATCAAACTCTATCGAGACCATAAGGTTAATCCCGTCGGGGGGTGTCTTCCGATGGTGCTCCAGATGCCGGTCTTCGTGGCCTTATTTAATATTCTCTATATGACGATCGATCTGCGACAGGCGCCATTCTTTCTGTGGATCACCGACCTGTCGGCGCAGGATCCATATTATGTCTTGCCAATCATTATGGGCATCAGCATGGTCATCCAGCAGAAGATCATGCCCACGACGATGGACCCCACGCAGGCCAAGATCATGCTGTTGCTGCCCGCCTTTATGACCTTACTGTTTTTATCCTTTCCGGCCGGGCTCGTCCTGTATTGGTTAACGAACAATGTCATCACGATCACGCAACAATTCGTGACCGACCGGTACATCTTCAAAAAACGAACGACTCCGTCCTCATCGGAGTCGGCGCTCACATCCAGCGCGGAAGACGGACATAAATCATCGAACAAGAAAAAGAAGATAGAATCGGCCGCCAAGCAACCTGTTTCAGCGAATCTCGACCAACCTGACGCGTGAGCGTTCCCATGGAAGACACGATCTGCGCAATCGCTACTCCGTCCGGCGAGGGCGGAATCGGTATTATCCGTGTCAGCGGAGAGAAGGCCGTTGAAATTGCCTCGGGAGTCGTTCGGCTCACATCGGGTCGATTGCTGTCGGAGGTGCCCAGCCATGCCTTGTGCCATGCCGACATCGTCGGTGCGCTTTCCGAGAGCGCGCTGAGACCCGGGCCGGCCTCCACGTCAATCGATGAAGCCCTCGCCGTCGTAATGCGTGCCCCACGTTCTTACACGGCTGAGGATGTCGTCGAGATTCACTGCCATGGCGGGCCTTTCGTGCTTCAATGCCTGTGTGAAGCGTTGGTGACCGGAGGGGCGCGGCTGGCACAGCCCGGTGAATTTACGAAACGCGCTTTTCTTAACGGCAAGCTGGATCTGACACAAGCTGAAGCGGTCCTCGATACGATCCGGGCAAAGACTGCCACGAGCCTTCGATTAGCTCAAGAGCAGCTGCGAGGCTCTTTGTCGAGGGAGGTCGATCGAATCCGCCAGCGCCTGATTCACTTGCTCGCGCACGTTGAGGCTGCGATCGACTTTACCGAGGAAGGCATCACGTTCATTCACGAACGGGAACTCCTTCACGGAGTGGAATCCACTCTCGAAGAACTGTCGCGTTTGGTTGAGAGCTATCAGGAAGGGCGGATTCTGCGCGAAGGCATCACGGCTGCCATCGTGGGTCGACCGAATGTCGGCAAATCAAGCCTGCTCAACGCCTTGCTCCGAACGGATCGAGCCATTGTGACGCCCATCCCGGGCACCACGCGGGATGTACTGGAAGAAACGCTCAATATTCGTGGCGTACCGGTTCGCCTGTTAGATACAGCCGGGCTTCGGGAAACGACGGACCTGGTGGAACAGGAGGGCGTGCGCCGCAGTCGCGCAGCCATGGAGCAGGCGGACTTGCTGCTTGTGTTGCTTGATGGCTCGGTTCCACTCGAGCCGGAAGATCGCGGGCTGGTTTCATCGGGGCGCGACAAGAAGGTAGCCCTCGTAATCAATAAAACCGATCTCCCGACGGGGATTTCTCCTGAGGATCTTCAAGCCCTGCGGCAGGCCGTCACGGCTGATGCGACGGTCTGGATATCCGCGAGGACCGGAGCCGGATTGGATGACCTTCGTGACACGATACGAAACCTGGCCCTGCGTCCAGAGTTCGAACCAGGCGAGAGGGCAGTGGTGACGGCGCTTCGCCATCGAACCGGATTGGTCAAGGCAATCGAGGCATTACACAGATCTTTAGAGTCGATCAAGGGCAGGCTGTCTTCAGAGTTCGTCGCGCTGGATCTTCGCGGTGCGCTCGATGCACTCGGTGAAATCACCGGCGCCACGACGACAGATGATATTCTCGAGTATGTCTTCAGTCAGTTTTGCATAGGGAAATGATCAGCGACGGAAAGGCGAAAGGCAGCGGTCTCCGACTGTTGGCCTTATCACTTCTCAGGTGGCGATGAAGCAATACGATGTGATCATTGTGGGCGGGGGGCACGCCGGATGCGAGGCGGCACTGGCCGCTGCGCGCATGGGCACGCGAGCCCTGCTGCTGACCATGGATGAGGACAAGATCGCACAGATGTCCTGTAACCCTGCCGTCGGCGGTATTGCCAAGGGCCATCTCGTCAAAGAAATCGATGCGCTTGGCGGTGAAATGGGCCGGAATACCGATCGCGCCGGGATCCAATTCAAGATGATCAACACGAGCAAAGGCCCGGCCGTCAGAGCCCTTCGCGTGCAGTGCGACAAGAAGTTGTATCGGGAACGCATGCAAGAGACATTGCGCGATCAGAAAGGCCTCGACATTGCCTGTGGAACCGTCGACCGGATTCTCACGGAACAGGAATCCGTCACGGGGATCGTCACGGCTTCCGGAGAACAGATCGCGGCAAGGGCCGTCATTCTGACCTCCGGGACGTTCCTCAAAGGTCTCATCCACATTGGCCTCAACCATTTTCCTGCGGGACGCGCCGGCGAGGCCTCAGCAGAACGTCTCTCTGATTGCATGCGGGATTTCGGCTTTGAGGTCGGGCGTTTGAAGACCGGAACGCCCCCGCGCCTAGACCGTGACACGATCAACTTTGACGTGATGACTCCTCAGCCGGGGGATAATCCCCCGACTGCATTCTCGTATCGCACCGAACACATCACCACGCCTCAAATGCTCTGCCATTTGACCTACACGAATCAGGACACACATGCGATCATCCGTCAGAATCTAAACCGATCGCCCATGTATAGTGGCGTCATCGAATCCACGGGGCCACGTTATTGTCCTTCCATTGAAGACAAGGTTGTTCGGTTTGCCGACAAAGACAGGCATCAGATCTTCATTGAGCCGGAAGGCTTAGACACAGCCGAATACTACCCCAATGGGATTTCGACGAGCCTTCCCGTTGACGTACAATATGCAATTATACGTACAATACCGGGACTGGAACACGCGAAGGTGTTTAAGCCTGGCTATGCCATTGAATATGACTATTTCCCGCCTTGCCAGCTTCACCCGACGTTGGAAACCAAGCTAGTCTCCGGCTTGTACCATGCAGGGCAGATCAACGGCACGTCGGGCTATGAGGAGGCCGCAGCTCAAGGGATTATGGCCGGTATCAACGCAGTGCTGAAATTGCGCGGAGACCAGCCGTTGGTTCTTGATCGGTCACAGGCCTATATCGGTGTATTGATTGATGATTTAATTACCAAAGATGCTCGAGAGCCATACCGTATGTTCACGTCTCGTGCCGAATATCGATTACTTCTTCGCCATGATAATGCTGATTTTCGCCTGATGGATACGGGGCATCAACTGGGCCTGATTCCGGATCCTGCGTACGCGAAGTTTTCTAAAAAACGTGAACTGGTGGAGAAAGAAGTGGCACGGCTCAGGCACACGAGGCCGACTCATGAATTTCGGAACCTGGCAGCGTCCATGAACCTCGATTCTATTTCACCGGACCTTACTTTTTCTCAACTGCTGAAGCGGCAAGAATTCTCGTACCAGCGTTTGTACGAATTGACCGGCAGATCGGATGAGTTTGCGCACGAGAGAGAAATCAACGAAGCTGTTGAGATCACGATTAAATACGAAGGGTATATTGGACGGCAAATCCAACAGGTGGCTAAATTTAAGAAGCTTGAAGAGCGACGCATCCCATTGACGTTTCAGTACAACTCAGTCGTGGGCTTCTCCCGTGAGGTGTTGGAAAAACTTGAGCGCGTTCGTCCGTCTTCAGTTGGTCAAGCGTCTCGCATTTCAGGAATTACACCCGCAGCTATTTCTCTTCTCCTCGTTGCCTTGGAACGGGACCGTCGGCAAGCCACCTGGTAGCTCTAAATACATTCCCTCGTTTTCAAAGAAAAATAGCTTGACGCAGAGAGGCCGCATAGCGTACTTGTTCCACGTGGAACAGACCAAGGAGCTAGCTCGTTGGTCATCAGAGTTTGGTGTTCAGCTTTCCCTCGATCAGCTAGGCCTTTTTCAAACCTACCTTCGTGAACTGAGCGCTTGGACCAGCAAAACAAATCTAACCTCCATTACTCAGCCACAAGAAATCATTGTCAAGCACTTTATAGACTCAATTGCTTGCAGCAAGAGTTTCGTTGAATTGCTAAAGAACTCAGAGCTCCTGGACATAGGGTCGGGCGCAGGATTTCCTGGACTACCACTGAAGATTGTATTCCCAGAACTGACCGTCACTCTGCTTGAACCAACTTCTAAGAAAATTGCATTCCTGAGGCACATGATAGGCACGCTAGGGCTAAGGAACCTTAAGGCCATACCAAAAACTCTCCAAGCTTTTGCCACTGACCATACAAGCCACGGAACATTCTCCTACCTCATTAGCAGGGCCTTGAACATGAGTCCGATCATCGATCACTGCTTAGAGCTACTTACT
>JBDUAJ010000025.1:0-17988 GCA_040004695.1 Nitrospirales bacterium
GGTGGGCGGATGCAATAGAAGGCGCTTCGGTCTCAGCCGCTTCGCGACGGCATTCATGAATAATCCTGGTTAATGCGCTCCCGGCACCATTTCACCGCCTGTTTCACCTCTTCCAGGTTGGCGAAGTCCACCGCGCGTTGGAAGGTGGCCGCCACGTATTGCTCATTCATTTCCGTGTTTTCTTCAAACCCGGCGGCAACTAACGTCTTGCGATATTTGGTGACGGCCGGCTGCAAATAGTACTTGGCTTGCTTCGCCAACTCATCGCTACCCAGATCTTCCGGCGTCCCGGTAGACAGCAGACTGTGGATATCGTCCATATCCATGCCCGTCTGGCAGATGAGCCGGCCATCCGGTGTGACTTCAAGCATCCAGTCCTCATCGCCTAACGACAAGGCGAGTGAGCCACCTGGCTCGAGCTCGTAAAAAGCCGGCTCGCTCTGCATCAACTTGGATCGCGTCTCTTCCCATGGAATAGGCATGGTGTCACTCATGAACAGAATTCCCATTCATATGCTGATCCGCCTCCCCGCCCAGTCGTGTGCGTAACGTTTGCAGGCGCTGAGTATTTTCGGCCAGCTTCGGCAACTGATATTTACGATCCACGCGGACCACCCGTTCCAACAGATTGGCCGCTTCTTCAAGCTGCCCCGCCTTCTCATAACACTCCGCCATGAGATACCAGGCGCCGCCGATCCGCAATTCATCATGCATCCGCTCGGCCACCGCCAAACTCGTCCGGCAACACGCCAATGCCTCTTCCCCTCGCTCCTGCAGAAGATACGTGCGTGCCATCATGCGCCACCCATCAGCCATCCCACCATGATTGCCGGTTCGCCGCATCAAGATGAGCGACTGCTCATAGTACCGCATCGCTTCTTCGAACTGCCGGGTCTCGCGCGCGACTAATCCCAAATCGGACAAGAGAATCGCTTTGCCGGCCTCATCCACGGTTCGCGTCATCAGATCCAACGCTTCGAGGTAATAGGCCTTGGCCCGATCCCACTCACCGGCATCGGCGCGAAGATTGCCGAGATTGGCCAGTGTCGTTCCGATGCCGCGCTCGTCACCGAGGATTGTTTGCAGTTCCAGCACTTCTTGATAATAGGCATGCGCCTGCTCGCGCCGTCCGCTGACGGCACAGATGTTTCCCAGATTCCCCAGGGTCGCCACCAACGCGCGCCGGTCTCCGCTCAGGCGATCGCACTCCAACGCTTGCGCATAACACACATAGGCCTGCGTGTAATCGCCGCGCGAGAAACGTTCGTTCCCTTGGCGATTGAGTTCTGCGGAAGGCGAGTGCATGACGGCTCAGGTATTGAGGGCTGTTTCAACGACAGGCTTGGCACCGGACAGGATGGATACCCCATCGCCGACGAGCAGGCTATCGAAGTTATATTTGAGGAGACGCCGCAGGCCGTCGCGAGCCTTGGCGGGATCGGCGTACTTCTCAACCGGCAGCATCGAGACGGAGCCCGGTTGTTTTCCGATCAAGGCATCCCCGACGATCATGATGCCTTTGCCTTGCTGGATAAAGAGGGCGCACTCCCCCGGCGATTTTTGATCGTGAAGGTGGACCGCCCAAATACCGCCCGGCAACAGTTCGCCATCTTTGTATGTCTTGTCGGCCTTCACATCCATCTGCGGCGCATCGGTTTCAGGTAGCCAAAGCTGACACGCAAACTGATTCTGGTATGCGGCCGCTTCTCGCACATGATCCCGATTGGTGATGACAATGTAGTCGACGCGGCCGCCTCTCTGTATCTGTTGCACGTCGGCCGGAGTCATGGGCGGTGGATCGACCAGAATACGATGTTCGCCCACGGTGAGAAACAGCCCGTTGAAATCGAGTTTCTTCTCCTCCGAAAACCACGACCACTGCCATATGCCCGCAAACAGTTGCTTCATCGTGTAATCCTAGAGCGCACTGACGGCGTCCTTCACGATCTTCGTGACCTTAGTCACGATGCTGTGCTCATTCGGCAGATCGATGATGTCATCCTCCGGCACTGTAATAAACTTGCGGTTGGGCCCCTTCGTCAGCGAGATGAGGAACATGCTATTGGAAGGGGTGACGGGGATGACCACCTGCACGGCGCCGTCCACGCTTTTCACTAACTCGAGAAACGCCTGCTTGCCGGCTTCAATCTCATCCATGTCGATCGTATCCTTCCTGAACGCTTACAGTCCGCTGCTGCCCTTCGGCTCACCGGCTAACAGTTTCTCCACTTCGGCCAGAATCACATCGGCGCCAGCCAAATCCATGTTTCCCACACGCTGCCACTGAATCACGCCGTTCTGATCGATGATGTAGACGTTGGGGATGAACCGTCCACCGCCATAGAGCTTATCAGTCGTTTTACCTGGATCGATGAGATAGGGATAGCTGACCTTCACGGGGAACTGAGACAAGAACTCGGACACCGCCTTTTTGGAATCGCCCGACGAGTTCACGCCAATGACCGCCACGTTCTTTCCGCGTGTCGCTTCATGCACTTTTTGCAGATTCGAGCCTTGCATCATGCAAGGCTCGCAAATATGAAAGAGCCCAAGCACGATGACTTTTCCCTTGGCACTATCCAGCGAGACCGTCTCGCCGTTCAACGAGGCCAAGGTAAACGAGGGCGCCTTTTCTCCAACCTTAAAAAAACTCTTGGCCGACACGGCCGTCACAACAGCCACTACCACCAGCGAAATCATCATGGTCATCAACAGTCGTTTCATGGCTACCTCCTCATAACAGGAATGCAGACTGGTATCCTAACATGCGGTTTTTTTGATGAGCAATGAATTACTTTATAAGGAGAAGATGAGCTATGAATAGTATGGAGAGGCTGCTCAAAAAGGTTACCCTTCACACCCACCGCCCCAAGCGCGCCGAGACGCGCTCCTTCCCGAGCAAGGCCGCAGGAAACGAAGACCCTGATGCGTACTGGACAAGTACTTGAAGGGCTGGAATGACCGAGAACGCAGCTCGGGAAGGGACGCGTCGAAGGGCCAAGCAGCTGTCTAGGCAGGTGCCGGGTGGGAGGGTGAGGTAGCCGGCTGGGGCAGGGCGGGTGTAATGAGGCCTTTTTCAGCAGCCTTAGAAGAGGCCGAGCTGCATTTCCTCTGCTTTCGTAAACGGAATCGGATATTGCTCGGTGAAGCAGGCGTTGCAGTACTGCTCGCTCTTTCCCGGCGAGGCGTTCAACATGCCTTCGAGGCTCAGATAGGCGAGGCTGTCGGCCGTTATGTACTTTTTAATTTCTTGCAGGTTGTGGCTTGAGGCAATCAACTCACGCTTGGTCGGCGTGTCGATGCCATAGAAGCACGGCGACACGATCGGCGGAGAACTGATTCGCATATGGACTTCCGTCGCGCCCGCCTGACGGAGCATCTTGACGATCTTCCGGCTCGTCGTCCCGCGCACGAGCGAGTCGTCTACTACAACGACCCGCTTGCCCTTTAATATATCGGGCACTGCGTTGAGTTTGACCTTGACGCCGAAATGGCGAATGGATTGCTCCGGCTCGATGAACGTTCGCCCCACGTAGTGATTTCGTATCAGGCCCGTTTCGAATGGAATGCCGGACCCTTCGGAAAAGCCAAGCGCGGCCGGCACGCCGGAGTCAGGAACGGGAATGACAATATCCGCTTTCACCGGAGATTCCTTTGCCAATTGTCGTCCTAACGCTTTGCGTGTGGTATACACCGTATTGCCGCCGAAAATTTTACTGTCTGGCCGTGAGAAATAGACATACTCAAAGACGCACATCGCCGGCTTGGCCTCGACAAAAGGTCTGTGCGACGTCACCCCCTTGTCATCCAAAACGATCAACTCCCCAGGCTCGACATCCCGAACATATTCGGCCCCGATCAAATCGAACGCACAGGTTTCCGATGCCACCATCCAACTGTCGCGCAACTTCCCTAAGCACAGCGGCCGAAGGCCGTACGGATCTCGCGCGGCGATCACACCCGTATCCGTCATCAGCACCACTGAGAACGCGCCTCGCACCTGGCTCAGCGCATCGACGATGCGCGGCAGCAGCGAATCGGCGCGAGAATGCGCAATTAAATGGATGATGACCTCGCTATCCGTGGTCGATTGGAAAATCGCGCCATAGGCTTCCAGTTCATGGCGCAACATCGTGGCATTAATGAGATTGCCGTTATGCGCCAGCGCAAGATTTCCAAAGGCGAAGTTGACGGTCAGCGGCTGCACGTTCTTGAGATTGTTCCCACCAGCCGTTGAATAGCGATTATGGCCGATGGCCATGGACCCCGGCAGGCGCTTGAGGACCGGCTTCGTATAGATGTCCGCCACCAGCCCCAATCCCTTTTCAGGGTAAAAATATTCCCCATCGGACGAGACGATTCCGGATCCTTCCTGCCCCCGATGCTGCAGCGCATAGAGACCGAGATAGGTCAGATTGGCGGCTTCCTTGTGGCCATAGACGCCGAAGACGGCGCATTCGTCATGGAATTTATCGGGGGTGATCAGTTGCATGATTCGTTAACCGTTATTCGTTAACCGGTATTCGTTAACCGTAAGAAAAGAGAAGTCTTGATTTCTTGCGATTAACGTTTAACGATTAACGTCCGTCTCCTAGTAGGCGCGAGAGCGCATGTGCCCATCGATCATACAGGGTATCAAGATCCGAATTGATGGTGCATCCGGCTGTTCGGTCATCACCCTCGACTTCAAGAACGAAACGGTTCCCTCCCACCGTTCCGATCGTCATCGCCGGCACACCCAGGGTCTCCGCCATCTGCAACACCCGATCAACGTGGGCTGGACGAACAGAGAGGACGACTCGCGACTGACTTTCGCCGAACAGCACTGCATCCCGGCGAAGATGATGGACAGCTAATGTTAACACAGCTCCAAGTGGTTTCGCAGGATGCGACAACGAACACTCTGCGAGCGCAACCGCCAACCCGCCATCCGAACAATCATGGGCAGATTCAATGAGCCCCTCACTGATCGACTTAAGCACACAGGCATGAAGCGCCTTTTCCACCTCAAGATCCAGATAGGGCGGCGAGCCCTGTTCCCGGTGATGGATGACACGCAGATATTCCGTCCCACCCAGATCCTCTCGCGTCGTCCCAAGCACAATGACAGTATCGCCATCCTGCTTGAACCACTGCGTCGTCACACGATCGACCGGTTCAATCAACCCGACCATGCCAAGAATCGGCGTGGGATAGATCGAGAGGCCGTTCGTCTCATTATAGAAACTGACGTTTCCGCTTACGACAGGAATCTGGAAGGCTTCGCACGCATCTTTAATTCCCTCGATCGAAAGGATGAACTGCCACATCACATCCGGCCGCTCAGGATTGCCGAAGTTCAGGCAGTCCGTGACCCCAATCGGCTCCGCCCCGGAGCACACCAGATTGCGGGCCGCTTCCGCCACGGCAATGGTACCCCCGGCGTAGGGATTCAACACGCAATAGCGGCCGTTCCCATCCGTCGTCACGGCCAGCGCCTTATGCGTGCCCTTCACGCGAATGACCGCCGCATCCGACCCCGGCCGCACCAGCGTATTCGTCCGGACCATGTGATCGTATTGTTCGTACACCCAACGCTTGCTCGCGATCGTCGGCGACTCCAAGAGCGACAGCAGCACGTCGGTGGCATCCTTCACATCCGGCAACACATCTATATTGAGCGCCTGCAAATATTCTTGATACGCCGGTGGCGCATTCGGACGCTCGTACTTCGGACCGTCGTCCGCCAGCGCTTTCGCCGGAATTTCCGCGACCACCTTCCCCTGGTCCCGCACGCGCAGAATTCCATCATCGGTCACACGACCGACCACCGCCACATCGAGGTCCCACTTCTTGCAAATGCGGATGATCTCGTCTTCCTTCCCCTGGTTGGCGACCATCAACATGCGCTCTTGCGATTCCGAGAGCATCAAGTCGTACGCCGTCATGCCGGGCTCCCGGCGAGGAACAGGGGTCAGATCGAGATCGATGCCGTTATCGGCGCGTGACGCCATCTCACACGACGAACTGGTCAGACCCGCCGCCCCCATATCCTGAATGCCCACGAGCAAATCGCCCGACATCAATTCCAAACACGCTTCTAACAGCAGCTTCTCAGTAAAGGGGTCGCCGACTTGCACCGTCGGCCGCTTGGACTCCGAGGCTTCATCGAACGAATCGGACGCCATCGTCGCGCCATGAATCCCATCGCGCCCCGTCTTCGAGCCGACATAGATGACCGGGTTGCCGACTCCAGCCGCCTTGCCCTTAAAAATCTTGTCCTTCTTTGCGATCCCCAGACAAAACACATTCACAAGCGGGTTATGGCTATAGATGTCGTTGAAGACGACTTCACCGCCGATCGTCGGCACGCCCATGCAATTGCCGTAACCACTGATCCCCGCGACGACCCCTTTCACCAAATGCCGGTTCAGCGGCTGATCCAGCTGGCCGAAACGCAGCGAGTCCAACAAAGCGACCGGCCTCGCACCCATCGTGAAGATGTCGCGCAGAATGCCACCCACGCCCGTCGCAGCGCCTTGATATGGTTCAATGAAGGACGGATGGTTGTGCGACTCCATCTTGAACACCGCGCACAAGCCATCGCCGATATCCACCGCCCCCGCATTCTCCCCAGGCCCCTGCACCACTCGTGGCCCCGTCGTCGGCAACTTTCGCAGATGCACGCGGGATGATTTATACGAGCAGTGCTCCGACCACATGACCGAGAACATGCCCAACTCGGTCAAGTTCGGCTCGCGCCCAAGAATCTCGACGATCTTCTTGTACTCGTCGTCGGAGAGGTTATGTTGAGCGATGAGATCTTTGGTGATGGTTTGAGTTTTCATTCGTTTAGTCGCCTCATAGCCCGGCACACACCAGCGAACATTCTGTCCCCTTAATGGATTCGCTTAGGCGACCTCAAATTGGGTCTGCTTGAGATTGGGAAGCGGAACACGGCTTTTTACCCTGAGAATCAATGCCTCCTACCTCATTCTCTTTGTTGAAATGTAGGACGATGCCCGGCTGCCCTTTCTTCGCTCAACTTCTTCGTGGCTTAATACCCGTCCCTCGCGACATCTTTCAGCCCCCGTTCTATCTTCTCTCTCACGTAAATGTGATACTGAATATCTTCGAATGTGGAATCATCAGGTATCTGATCAAGCAGCCTCTTGACTTCTTCTTTTGGAGTACCCATGAATGCTCCTTAACAGGTCGGAATCGAACCTGTCCGTTATGTCGTCATAATCGTCTTCGGCTGCAGCTTCGCTGTCCTCATCACATCCAACATCGACATAAAAATCAGCCGCCCCGCGTCATTGCCTAGCATGTCCTCGACGCAACGCTCCGGATGCGGCATCATGCCGAGGACATTGCCTTTCACGTTGATGATCCCGGCGATGTTATCGCGCGAGCCGTTCGGATTGGCTTCTGGTGTCGCTTCGCCATCAGGTGTGCAGTAGCGAAACACAATTTGAGCGGTCGCTTTTAATTGAGAGAGCGTCACATCGTCGGTGTAGTAGTTGCCATCGGCGTGAGCGATGGGAATCTTTAAGACTTGTCCCGATTCGCAACGGCCCGTGAAAGATGTGGCCGCATTCTCGGCTCGCACATAGACATCCTTACAGATGAAAGACAGCGAACGATTGCGGAGCATCGCCCCGGGTAGCAATCCAGCTTCCAGCAAAATCTGAAACCCGTTACAGATCCCGAGCACCATCCCGCCGGTCGATGCAAACTCCTTCACCGCCCCCATCACCGGCGAAAAGCGCGCAATCGCCCCGGTCCGCAAATAGTCGCCATAAGAAAAGCCTCCAGGGAGAATCACCGCATCAAGCCCTTTCAGCGACGTCTCCTTGTGCCATATCATCTGTACTGTCTGCCCCAGCACATCAGCCAAGGCATGCTGACAGTCGTGATCGCAGTTCGATCCGGGAAATGTGACAACTCCGATATTCATCCGTTAACCTTCGCACTCATTACTTCGTCGTTACAAATAATGAGCGTGGTGGCAGGACTTGGCTCAATTGCGCGCATCGAACGGGCACCGTCTGCGCGTGCGCGTTCTGCGAGCACGGAGACAAGCCCTGGCACCGCGCGCCATCCTTTACTCTTACTGCAGCTCGTACCGATATTCATCCGTTTAACCTTCTCACTTTCTGTAGTCTTCGAGGACGGGGCAGGAGGGTTTGATTCCCTTGCGCGCATCGGGCGAGCACATTCTGATCGTGCGCGCTCTGCGAGCACCGAAGCAATCCCTCCTGCCCCGTCCTCTCTTTACTGTAATTCGTACCGATATTCTTCAATGATCGTATTCGCCAGCAACTTCTCGCACATCGCCTTTACCTGCGCCTCGGCCTTGTCCTTCGCCGATTCTTGCAGCTCCAGCTCCATGTACTTCCCCACCCGCACATTGCTCGCCGAATTAAATCCCAACGTCTCCAACGCATGCTCAATGGCCTTCCCCTGCGGATCGAGAATGCCCGGCTTCAACGTCACATGAATTTTCGCCTTCACAATTGACTCCTTACCCTCTGCCCAGATCTTTCTTCCTTATCTGTAAACTCTGTAGGATAGCAACAGAACTCCATGCCCACACCATGCTTCTCAAGCAAACTTACACAGTCAACAGGAACTTCGACAGTACAAGTGTACGTATCGTATAAGACGCCAACATTGATATAAACCTTTGTTCGAGCGTTCTTGGCTTCTGGCACTGTAATAGGGCCCTCCTTGAAAAGCGCTTTGACATGATCTGTTAAGGTAGCTGTCTTGTGAAGATTCGACTCGAGACGCCACAAGATATCTTTCTTCGACTTGCGTTTGCTGAAAAGTGAAGCAGCTACTCCGAAGCGACTAGTAAACTGCTGAGACGATATCACAGGGCGTGAGTATATCAAGTGAAACCAAATACTCCTTCATCTTCTCAGCATTGTTTTCATTTTTCGGGGCGTACTTCGGTGCTCAACAATTTCTTCCGCGCCCAATTAATCACGACCACAATAACAACACCCGTGGCCGACAACCCTAAAAACGTCCACCGCCAAAACGGATCCGGCGTATTAATCGCCATCAACGCCACCGCCCCCGCCCAGACGAGAATCGCCCACAACAGACCGTGTTCCATGAACTTCAGGATCAGGCGCCTCACCCTTTCTTCTCTTCCTTCTTTTTCCCTCCACCAAATGGACTTGGGAAATGCCAGAGGGGTGTCGAGGTCAGCATCCACCGCGCGCATCGAACGAGCACATTCCGATCGTGCGCGTTCTGCGAGCGCAGAGGCTGACCTCGGCACCCCTCCTCACCCGCAAACCCGCCGCAACACTTCCTGATACGCCTCTTCAATCTTCCCCATGTCCTTCCTAAACCGATCCTTGTCCATCGACTCCTTCGTCCCCGCATCCCAAAACCGGCACGTATCAGGCGAAATCTCGTCAGCGAGGATCAGCTTCCCATTATGCAGACCGAACTCGAGCTTGAAGTCGACAAGAATCATCTTCCGCTCTTTGAAGAACGGCTGGAGCACCGAATTAATCTTCCGCGCTTGCTGCTTGATCTCTTCCACGATCTTAGGTTCCGCCAGCTTCATGAGCCGCACATGCTCCTCGCTGATCAACGGATCGCCCAGCGCATCATTCTTATAGTAGAACTCGACCACCGGCGGCTCGATCGGCTCTCCCTCTTTCAGCCCCAACCGCTTCGCCAAACTGCCGGCTATAATGTTCCTCACGACCACTTCAATCGGCACGATCGTCACGCGCTTCGTCAGCATTTCCCGATCGCTCAACCGCTCAATAAAATGGGTCGTCACCCCGGCTTCTTCCAGCACACTGAACAGACGTTCGGAAATCTTATTATTAACCACACCCTTGTCGGCAATCGTCCCGCGCTTCTGCGCATTGAACGCCGTCGCGTCATCTTTGAAGTACTGGACCACCCGGTCCGGCTGATCCGTGGCGAAAATCTTTTTCGCCTTCCCTTCATAGAGCATCGTGCCTTGGGTCATCGCTTGCTCTTCCTGCGCGTGTTCTTTTTTCCTTCCGTTCCGAACACCCGCTGATAAATTTTATTCAGGTGGCGAAGATAATGCTTGGGATCGAAACATGACTCGATCTGCTCACTGGTCAGGTACTTAATAATCAGCGGATCTTTGCTCACCAGTTCCTTGAATCCCGCGCCGCCTCTATTCCACCCTCCCGCCCCAGGCGAATTCTTTCCACCCGCCCACCCCGAGTCCGCCAAGACGGACTCCTTTCCCGGGAGACGCGCCCCGCTATTCCACCCTCCCACCCCAGGCGCGCCGAGACGCGCCCCTTCCCAGGCCTGCATCGCGTTGCGCTGCACCGCTTCATATGCGTCCTTGCGTTGTGCGCCGCCTTCAATCAGCTCTAACAGTAAGCGCTGCGAATAGACCAGGCCACCGGTCAGATCCAGATTACGTTGCATGCGGGCGGGATACACCAGCAAATGCTTGATAAGATCGGTGAATCGCGCGAGCATATAGTCGACGAGGATCGTGCTGTCCGGCATCACCACCCGCTCGACCGACGAGTGGCTGATGTCCCGTTCATGCCACAGCGCCACATTTTCCATTCCAGCCACACTATTGGCTCGCACCACTCTTGCTAAGCCGCACAGGTTTTCCGACGCAATGGGGTTGCGCTTGTGCGGCATAGCCGAGGAGCCCTTTTGTCCTTCGGAGAAATATTCTTCGGCCTCCAGCACCTCAGTCCGCTGCAGATGGCGAATCTCCACCGCAAACTTTTCAATGCTGGCAGCAAGCAGGGCCAATGCGCACAGATAGGCCGCGTGCCGATCGCGCTGCACGATCTGACTCGAGACCGGGTCCGGCTTCAGACCCAGTTTCGCGCAGACGTATTCTTCGACTTCCGGCCCCAGATGGGCAAACGTTCCCATTGCTCCGGACAGCTTGCCGACGGCGATGTCTTCGCGCACCGCGCGCAACCGCTCGCGGTGGCGGCGCATCTCCTCATACCAGATCGCCAACTTGAATCCGAATGAGACGGGCTCGCCGTGGATGCCATGCGAACGTCCGACCATGACGGTCTCTCGATGTTCCAAGGCCCTCGCTTTCAGCACCTCCAGCAAATCGTCGACATCCGCCAGAATGATGTCCATCGCTTCCGTCATCTGAACGGCCAATGACGTGTCGACGATGTCCGACGATGTCAGACCCTTGTGGAGAAACCGCGCTTCGGGACCCACCTGCTTGGCCAATGATTCTAGAAATGCAATGACATCGTGCTTGACGACCTGTTCAATCTCCGCAATGCGGTTCACATCGATGCGGGCTTTTTTTCGCGCACGCGCGGCCACGCCACGTGGCACTTCGCCACTCCGTTCCAACGCCTCACAGGCGCGCAGCTCCACGTCCAACCAGATCTCGTACTTATGTGTGAGATCCCAAATGGCTTTCATGCGTGGGCGCGTATATCGCTCGATCATGCTGTCCTCATCCCCCTACATGCCTCTAACTGCGCGCATGCCGCTTGGGCTCGGTCGCGCCATTGCTCAGATCCCCTCTTTTCTCGACTAACCGCGCATCGGTCCCGATAATGTTGTCCAGGATGCCATTGACGAATTTTTTCGTTTCATCGTCGGCAAATTGCTTGGCGAGCTCAATCGCTTCATTGACCGTCACTTTGGCCGGTACCTCCGGCATCCATAAGAGTTCATAGAGCGCGGCACGGAGAATATTCCGGTCGACCACCGGCATGCGACTCACCGTCCAATTGGTGGCATGCGCGCCGATCAAACGATCCAGTTCCTTGTGATTGGTCATCACGCCATTCACCAGCCGTTCAGCAAACTCACGGACGTCCTCGGTCGGAGGATTCCGTTCCCAAAAATCCTCCAGCCAGTGCTGCGTATCGCCGTGAATATCCCATTGAAAGAGAATTTGGAGCGCCCGCTCTCGTGATTGCCGCCGGCTCCCCATCTATTGCCTCGTTCCTGTTTTTTTCTTTGATGTTTGAGATGTTGTGGATCTGACCGAACGGCTTTTCTTTGGTCTCGCCCGGACCTCGCGGAGCAGGGTCACCATTTCAATGGCCGTTCGAGCCGCTTCTGCTCCGCGATTATGCTTGGCCGGATCCGCTCGTTCAATGGCCTGCGCAACGGTATTCGTCGTCAGCACGCCAAAGACAATTGGCAGGTCACACTCTAATGCAACCTGGGCGATGCCCCGGCTGGCTTCTGCACTGATATAGTCGAAATGTGGGGTCTCGCCGCGGATCACCGCTCCGAGGCAGAGGACCGCATCGAAGCGTCCCGTACGGGCCAGGGCCCGAGCCGCGAGCGGAATTTCAAAGGCGCCGGGCACGCGCACCACCTCGAGCGCGTCGTCAATCGCCCCGGCGTTCTTCAATGTCTCCACGGCTGCCGCAAGCAATCGACTCGTGACGAATTTATTAAATTTACTGACGACGATGCCGAAGCGGAGCCCGGTCGCATCGTGCGTCCCTTTGCGAAGTCTCATTCGTAGTATCTGATCTTGGGTATCTTCTTTGTATGGTACCGGCAAGCTAGCTGGCATCGGGAAGAAGGGTCATGTCAACGATCACCCCTTAAGATGCAGCTGCTCAAAATGGTCATCCAACGCGACCGCAGACGAGAAACGACCGGAGGCGTACCCTCTGGGGTACGTTGAGGATCGTTTTGAGCCGAGAACAAAGTTGGGGGCCATTTCCAGCAGTCTGGTCACACTTTTTTTAAAATGTGCCCGAGTTTGTGTTTCTTCGTGCGTAAGTAGCGTTCGTTCGCGGCTCGTGGTGGAATTTCGATCGGCACACGCTCGACCACCTTTAAGCCATAGCCCTCGATGCCGACGATCTTGCGAGGATTGTTGGTGATGAGCCGGATCTGATGCAAGCCGAGGTTCACCAGAATCTGTGCTCCGGTGCCGTAATCGCGCAGATCCGCTTTGAAACCTAATTGCAAATTCGCTTCGACCGTATCGCTGCCCTCATCCTGCAACTTGTACGCTCTGATTTTATTCAGCAGTCCGATCCCGCGGCCTTCCTGATTTAAGTAGAGCAAGACGCCCCGGCCTTCTTTTTGAATCAGCTCCATGGCACTGTGCAATTGATCACGGCAGTCGCACCGTAACGATCCGAACACATCCGCCGTGAGACAGCCGGAATGCACGCGGACCAATGTCGGACTGGGATTATCGACCTGCCCCTTCACGAGTGCGACGTGTGTGCCGCCGTCCATCTCATTTTCGAAAGCCACGGCTTCGAACTCGCCAAAGATGGTCGGCAGTCTCGCGCTCGCTATGCGTCTCACAAAGGTTTCGCGCCGGACGCGGTACTCGATCAGCGATTTGATCGTCACCATCTTCAACCCATGGACCTTGGCAAACTTCCCCAACTCCGGCACGCGCGCCATGGTGCCGTCCTCATTCATAATTTCGCAGATGACGCCGGCCGGACTCAGTCCCGCCAGTCGCGCGAGATCCACCGACCCTTCGGTCTGACCGGCACGTCTGAGGACGCCGCCCTTTTGGCCCTTCAATGGAAAAATATGACCGGGACGCGCCAGATCAGCCGGCTTGGTCTTCGGATCGATGGCCACATGAATCGTGGTCGCTCGGTCGGCCGCCGAGATCCCGGTGGTGATATCGTGTCGGGCGTCGATTGAGACCGTGAATGCCGTGCCGAACGTCGCGGTGTTTTCATGCGCCTGCGGGGGGAGCTGCAATTCTTCAACGCGTTCAGGGGTGAGCGCCAGACAGATCAAGCCGCGAGCATGCTTCGCCATAAAATTAATGGCCTGCGGGGTGACTTTCTCAGCGGCCATGACCAGGTCGCCTTCATTCTCTCGATCTTCGTCATCGACAAGGATGATGAAGCGCCCTTTTTTGATGTCTTTGATGGCTTGCTCGATGCTATCAAAATGGGATGTTTGTGCCTTGCGCGCCATGGTCTCGTTCGTGATCGTAGTGTGCAACCACTTAAATCTTTTCCCCTTTGAATGTCAATGATGAAGGGAGTTCGTCAGGCCGTCGATGAGTGGCGGCGGCGTATTGAGATCGTCGTGATCCATGCAAGCGCGGCGACCACAGCAAAGACCCAAAATCCGGTACGATAGGTGCCGGTCATATCCTTGAATACACCAAGCCAAATAGGCACGAGAAATCCGCCCAGACCGCCCGCGGCCCCCACGAGGCCGGACGCGAGACCGATTTGTTTCTGAAACCGCTCCGAGACGAGTTGAAACACCGCTCCATTGCCGAATCCCATGACACCGACCGCCAGAACCATCAGGGATACCGCGACCCAAATGGGCGGCAAATAGCCAATGCCGATGGTCAGGAACACGATCGTCGGAAAGATCAGGCGAAGTGTGCGCACGCCGCCGGTTCGATCAGCCACATACCCGCCCAATGGACGAATCACGCTGCCGCCGAGACCGCACAGCGCGGTCATCGATCCCGCGGTCACCAAATCCATCCCATATTGATCATGAAAGAAAATGGGCAGGACGCTGCACAACCCCACAAATCCGCCGAACGTGACGGCGTAGGCAAAGCACAGCCAATACATCGATTGATGCTGCATGAGCTCTGCGGCCGCGTGCCACCAGCGGGCATTCGTGCCCCGACGGACACGCGCATCGGCACGGACTCGATCGTCTCGCACCAGCGCGAGGAAAAGGACCAAGGTAAGCAGGACCGGCACCGCCATGACTCCGAATACGTGTTGCCAGCCGATCGTGGCTCCCCATCGAGGCGCAAAAAACATAATCACCACGGTCCCAATATTCCCGGATGCGGCGAGGCCCAAGGCCAGTCCTTGATGGGCTAACGGATAGGCCCGGCCGGCAAGCGGCAGCGCCACTGCGAAGCTGGCGCCACCGATTCCTAAAAAAAGTCCCACCACCATGAGCTCCGCATACGAGTGAATACCGAGCCATCCCCAGAGGACGGCGATCAATTCACAGATCAGGACCGCGACTCCGGTGCGCTTGGCGCCAAACCAGTCGCAGGACCATCCGGCAATCACACGCAAGCACGCGCCTCCTAAGAGAGGCATCGCAACAGCCGTCACCTTTTCCGTGGCGGTCAGACCAAACGTATCCGCAATGAGCACGCCCAACGCTCCAATCAAGAGCCACACCATGAAGCTGATGGTCAGGTGTAGCCAGGCTCCGAGTAACGTCGGCCAATGCCCGCTTTTCACCGCGGTTAAAAAATGCGTCATGACCTCACACAGTTGAACCCACCACCATCCCAGGCGACCCAGAAGCCCGCCACTATAGTCCATGCTTCTCTGTACCGGCAACGTGGACAATCGGATATGAACCACGTAAGCCGTTGGCGGTCGATCGATCTCAGCCAGGCGCTCTTTGTTCTCCAATCCGTTCCGTTTATAATCAGGAAATATTCTGAATGGCGAAGTCATCCAAAAAACACGCATCCGCTTATCCTGCTGCAGAGCCGGCTCCTGACACCGAGGAATTGGAGGACCTCGATCTCACCGGAGAGCCTGAGGCCCACCCGGACCAGGACGCGCAGTTGCTGCCCGCCTCGCCCGCTGGACCGGACGGTGCCATGGTGCCTGCAACGGTAGCCCCCGTCACGACCCTCCAGCACTATTTGGCGGAAGTGCGGCGTTATCCCTATCTCTCAAAGGAAGAGGAACTCCGGCTGTTCCATGAATATCAGACACAGGGCAGCCGGGAGGCGGCAGTTCAGCTGATTCTGGCCAATCTCCGCGTGTCGGTCGCGATTGCGTATGAATATCTCCATACGGGTGCCGACCACATGGATTTGATCCAAGAAGGCAATGTGGGCTTGATGCAGGCCATCAAGAAATTCGATCCGACGAAAAACGTCCGATTTCATGCATATGCCGCCTGGTGGGCGCGCGCCTATATCTTGCGCTATCTGCTCAACAATTATCGGCTGGTCAAAGTCGGCACGACGCAGGATCAGCGACGGCTCTTTTACAACCTGCGCAAAGAGAAGGCAAAATTGGAGCGCGAAGGCTTTGCGCCGGACACCAAGCTGCTAGCCGATCGCCTCAACGTCCGCGAACGCGACGTCATCGAAATGGATCAGCGGCTCGGCAGTTGGGAACTCTCCCTGGATCAGCCCTTGAGCGAAGACTCCGAAGGCACCTTGCTCGACGTCTTGTCGTCCCAGGAGCAGCCCGTCGACGAGCAGTTGGGAGACTTACAACTCCGGGAACTGTTCCGAGAAAAACTGGGCACCTTTATTAAGACGATGGGAGAACGGGAAGAAGATATTTTGCGGAACCGGATCCTCTCAGAAACGCCCCTGACATTAGAAGATCTGGGCCATAAATACGGCATTACCAAAGAACGAACTCGTCAATTAGAAGCGAGGATTATCAACCGGCTACGGGAGTATTTGAAAAAAGAAGTGAAAGACTTCGACCAGTTGCGTCATTGAACAGACCGCGATACGAACCGGCCCCGGCTTCAGCATACTTTTTTATCAACAAAATTAGAACACCCCTTGACTTGATCTGGACAGGCGCTATCTAATGCTCCGTTACACCCGCCTGGGAAGTTCGATCTGATCCCGGCATAAAAACGTTCTACACCCAATTTGGGTTCATCTTTTAGGGAGGGGGCTATGGCTACAGAGGCAAAAGAGAAGCAAAGCGTGGCAAAAGGGTTTCAACCACTGGGCGATCGAGTGTTTGTGACCTACACCGAGGAAATGGAGCGGACATCGGGCGGTATTTATGTGCCTGAATCTGCGAAGGAAAAACCCCAACGCGGCAGCGTCCAGGCGATTGGTAAGGACGTCAAGAATGTGAAAGTAGGGGATCAGATTTTGTTCGATAAGTACTCAGGAAGCAAGCTGAAAATTGATGACGAAGATTGTCTCATCCTCAAGGAAGAGGATATCCTTGGCGTCTTCCCGAACGCCTAAACCACTGAATCATTACATCGATCTATCTCGATCAACGGATCAACGACTTTAACGGAGGAATCCAATGGCAAAGCAACTGTTGTACAGTGATCAGGCGCGCGCGGCGATCCTGAAAGGGGTCAACCAGCTCGCCGACGCGGTGAAGGCGACACTCGGTCCGAAGGGCCGGAACGCGATTCTCGATAAGAAATTCGGCGCACCGACCATTACCAAGGACGGCGTCACCGTGGCGAAGGAAATCGAGCTCAAGAACCCCTATGAAAATATGGGCGCCCAGCTCGTCCGTGAAGTTGCCAGCAAGACCAGCGATATCGCCGGCGATGGCACCACCACCGCGACCGTGCTCGCCCAAGCCATCTACCGCGAAGGTGCGAAGAATATCACCGCTGGTGGCAACCCCATGGACATCAAGCGGGGCATCGATAAGGCGGTCGAGGCCGTTGTGGCGGAACTCAAGAAAATGAGCAAGCCCTGCCAGAACAAGAAAGAAATTTCCCAGATCGGCACCATTTCTGCCAACAACGACCCCGCGATCGGTGAGTTGATCGCCGAAGCGATGGAGAAGGTCGGCAAAGACGGCGTCATCACGGTTGAGGAAGCCAAGTCCATGACCACCTCGTTGGATGTGGTCGAGGGCATGCAATTTGACCGCGGCTACATCTCCCCGTACTTCGTGACCAACGCGGAACGGATGGAGTCCTCAATCGAAGAACCGTTCATCCTCATCAACGAAAAGAAAATCAGCAGCATGAAAGACCTCCTGCCCTTGCTCGAGCAAGTGGCCAAGATGGGCAAACCCCTCGTGATCATCTCCGAGGATGTGGAAGGTGAAGCGTTGGCGACCCTCGTGGTCAACAAGCTGCGCGGCACGCTGAACGTGGCAGCCGTCAAGGCCCCCGGCTTCGGCGATCGCCGAAAGTCCATGCTGGAAGACATTGCGATCCTGACCGGCGGACAAATGCTGTCCGAGGAACTCGGCCTCAAGCTCGAAAATGTGAAGATCACCGATCTCGGCCGAGCCAAGCGCGTCACGATCGACAAGGACAACACGACCATCGTCGAAGGCTACGGCGATCCCAAGA
>JBDUAJ010000184.1:0-5291 GCA_040004695.1 Nitrospirales bacterium
CCTGGGGTGGGGCGGGTGACTTCGGGAAGGGGCACGTCTTGGGCGTGCCTGGGTGGGCGGGTGTAATGAAGGCTTCGGTCTCAGCCGCTTCACGACGGCATCATGAATAATCCTGACTAGTTACCGTTCCTCAGGCTTCCCCTTTCAGTTGTGCGAGTCGGTCGGCTCGCTCAGTCTCAGTCGACAACGCTCAGTATCGGATGACAACGACCGCCTTCCGCCGGCAAAAACACACAATGAGCCGCGGCCACGCTCGCTTTCCTGCACGTGGGGGTATCACCGATTGTCTCATGGCGTCTCATGTGAAGCGTCCATCGGCGGAGCTTTTTCTTGTTGCCTGCTCCTTCCTCAAAATAAATCAAGGCCTTGCTAGGGTGTTCACACAGGTGCGCTTCTTGAAGTGACTCATGGCAGGACTGCATTCACAACAAGGAGGGCACCATGAACTGTGAACGTTGTCAGGGGCTGTTTCTGGCTGATCGATACAATGTCCTGGCCGGCGTTGATTTGCGTGAATATGTTATGTGGCGATGTGTCAACTGCGGCAATATCCGTGATACCCAGATCGTGATGCATCGCGCGCTGCAAAAGCATCATCTGCCCATTGCCGCCTCCGCGAATGATGCCGTCGTCCAGCTTCCGGGGACGGCCGTCGCGCGAGGATGATGAAGGAGTGCGCCATGCTCTGTGAACACTCCCCCACAGTGCTGATTGTCGATGACGATAGCGACATGCGTCTGTATTGTGCCAAGGCGCTTCAAAGCGAGGGGTATGTGACCGTGTCGACTTCGAATGCTTCCACTGCGCTTGAGGTACTCGGCCGGCAGCCGGTCGATTTACTTCTCACCGATTTTCAGCTTGGGCCGTCGGCCTTCCGATTGGCGAGGGGGCCACGTCCCAAGCCCTTGCTCACGGGGGTTGGCTTAATGCAGCTCGCGCTGGCGGCTCATCCCCGTCTTTCTGTGGTCTTTATCTCAGCATATGGAGATCAGATGTTGACGACCAAAGGATTTGATGCAGGGAAGCAACCTCTCTTGCGTAAACCGTTCCAGGCTGAGTCCCTGCGTCAGGTCGTGCGGGATACGCTAGAAAAAGGCGCGACGCCTCCGACGTCGGAGGCCATGCCTGTTCCAGCATTGATTCCGCGTGCGCATCCACGATTCCAGGTCAGCCATGCGGTTCTCTTCTCTGGGCGTGTGGATGGCCACGGAACAGTGAGCAATCTTTCACAGAACGGCTGTCAGATCCAGTCGTCGTGCATGGTACGGCCGGACAACTATCTCACGCTGCTCTTGTCGCTGCCTGATGCGCCCTTGAAAATTAACGTGGCGGTCGTTCGATGGAACCGGCCGGGAGTATTCGGTGTGGAGTTTCGATATGTTGAGGGGACGATCCGTGAACGGCTCGCTCAGTATCTATCGACGCTGAATCCGTCACGTTGAACCATCCCTCATCGTCGTTGATCGATAGATGGGGACCAGGCACGGGTCTCGCCACCACGGTGCGGCGTTGCTGCTCTGAGTCGGCCACCTCTCGGACCACTCTTTCCTGACCATCCTCAGCCACTTGCTCTCTTGCGTTGGATTATTGAAGACTCGCCTACACTTCTCCCTTGACGGCTTTCGCTTAGACGTGTATCCATCGGATCCATCATGGTGGAACGAGATGAGATCCGAACGGGTGTCACGTTACGGGTGCTTCGCCGCTTTGGGCGCGTGGCACCGGGTACCGCGGGGCGCGTGAATATGGTTAGAACGGAGCAGTGGAGTATTCCCTGGGGATTCACCACCGTTTGGCGGACGCTCAGCGTGAAAAACCGGTGCAGCCGGTATTTCACCGAGGCAGACCTCGACATGTTTGAGATTCTTCCTGCGAGTAAGCCGGCCGAGATGGAAGCGGTCCAGGCAGAACGGATTTCACTGCACCAATTGCCCTTGCCCTTCACGGAGTGGTGCTTGTATCGGGGCAATGAAATGGTCGATAGCCGTGAGACGTGGTAGCGACGGATAGTGCGGGTCTAGCCCGGATTATTCATGAATGCCGCCGCGAAGCGGCTGAGACCGAAGCCTTCATTACACCCGCCCACCCCAGGCACGCCAAGACGTGCCCCTTCCCGAGGGCTTCTCGCATGTAGGGCGCACGGGCGTACTTGCGGTCCGTCGAGGAGACCGAACGAGAAAAGTTTCGCCGGGCGAGAAGATCGGCCGCTGTAGTAGGTGCTCATGAATAATCCGGGCTATGGACCGTGACGGTCTGCTGACCCGGCCGCTTTAGAACTGTGCGTCCTTCCCGCATATATGAATTCCGAATGTGACCTCGAGTTGAATTTAATGTCTTTTACTCAGGTAATTATGTGAATTGACAGTCTGCTGGATATCTACATACTTAGAGTAACTGATCATGATCGCCACTAGGTGAAAAACTTAATTCTCCCATAGGACCTTATCTTCACCACGATGGCGCCCGGGTTTGCATGACTTGAATCTTAGCTTGGAGGCACTCATGAGTGTGGCTCGCGCGTTTGGGTCGGTGACGGAACGGGACCATTACCTGGCGAAGTACTTTCCCGAACGTCGACACACTGATATCCCTGGTGTCCTTTTAGCCACAGGCGGATGCATTAGCATGTACGACGATATCATTCTGTTCCACGATGACCTTGCGGTCATTATGGGATTGATTCCGGAGAAGATCGTGGATAACGCCATACGATAAGCATGCAGGCGGACCGCTGCCTGCACCGGGCGTGCGAGCGTAGAACCTGGAGGGCTTCTCATGGACTTTCGCGAAGATCTGAAAGAGGAAGAGATTCTTGTCTTAGAAGGCTATGGACGTAGCCTGTCATCTCGGCCCGGGGAAAGCCTCTCCTTCGATCTCCACCATGATGCCCTGTTCGTGATGAGTGGCGCCCTGCAAGCGAGAGCCATCGATGCAACCGGCAAAACTGTCGTGCGAAGATATGCAACCGGCGACGTGCTGAATGAGGTGTCAGCGGTGGCCGCGCACGTCTCCCTTTTGAACGTGACTGCGTTGATGCCTAGCGTGTCTCTCGTCGTGAGTCAAACCAGTGTGGACTCTCTGGTGACTGAACATCCAAAAGTCGCTGCAAAGCTGTTCCGCCATTTTGCCAAATTGATCATTTATCGGACGGTCCCACTGCATTCCAATAGCCCTTCTTCTCATGTCGTGCGACACGCGCATGAGCCGCTTTCACAGGCGTCCTAGGTCCCGCCGGCACCTTCATCTGACGATCGGAAGTCTGGTTGATCGTGAAGACCCGGTCGTTGACCGTTGATCTTCCAAATGAGTCCACCATACCCACACTGCCAGAACTGTGACAATAATCAGCCGCCGCAGGGTTCTTCCCGGACACCCTTGTGACTGCATCGTCCGCGTGAGGCCAGTATATGCACTAGGTTCATTCTTCCTTAGTCATCATGTTTTTTTGCTGTCCATGATGGGCCGCATGCCCCTACCCCGTCGTAGCCCGCCTATGGTAGTGACTTATTAGGAGGGTCACAACGTGAAGACGTGGCCAGTGCATCCACTCATTGTCCGCTATGGTATTCCGCTCCTCGCGGTAGCCTGTGCACTTGGACTCACCTCCCCGGTCCTTCCGGTTTTGCAAGGCGTTATATTCTTGCCACTCCTTGTTGCCGTCGCGATCAGCGCCTGGTACGGCCGACGAATCGGCGGATTCCTCGCTGTCGCGAGCGGGAGCCTTGGAAGCGCCTTCTTTCATCTCCCGCCCCTATACTCGTTTCGAATCGCGGCTCCGGACGATGCCAGCCGTCTTGTTGTCTTTGTGCTCGCGGCAGGTGTGTTGGTATGGTTTCTCGACTCGCGGCAACAGCTGTCGGATCAGTTGGCCATGCTCCTGCACCAGGCTACGGAACGGGAGCGCATCGTGCGGCAGAAACAGGAGGAGGTCATCCATGCGGGCAAACTGGCGACCATCGGACAGCTTGCTGCCGGTATCATGCACGAATTAAATAACCCGCTGAACAACGTGAATTTGTATCTCGGTATGCTGCGGGACCTTGCCCGCACTCACGAGCTGGACTATGCAAAACTCACGTCTGCGATCGATGAGGCCCAAGGACAGGTCAAGCGCGCGGCTGAAATTGTCTCCCATTTACGTGTGTTCGCACGTGGAGGCGAAGCCCCGCAGCGGCCGTGTTGTATCGACGACATCATTCACCGGGCGCTCAGCTTCGTTCAAGACCCGCTGCGACTCGCCAGCGTCACGGCCACTTTCACGCGTTCTCCCGTTGAGATCCTCATCGAAGGCAACGACACACAGCTAGAACAGGTGTTCGTGAATCTGTTACTCAATGCCAAAGACGCGATGAGCGAGGCCTCGATCAAACGGATTACAATTGCGAGCAGGCTCGAAAATGGTTCGGTGATCGTGGAGGTCGACGATACAGGGCCGGGGGTTGCGCCGGAGATCGCGCATGTCCTCTTTACACCGTTTATTACCACAAAGCCTTCAGGTGTCGGCCTCGGGCTTGGCCTCTCGATTTGCTCGAACATCATGAATGCGCATCACGGGCGCATCGCGGTTGGAAGTACACCTACGGGGGGCGCCCGTTTCATGCTGACCTTCCCGGTCTCGCAGTCCGCCATTCGATTGGAAACGGCGCCGGACCAGGTGCCCCATAGTTTGTGAAACCATTACCTGGTCTAACCGGTATCGAGCTCCGGTCACTCGTAATTCCCACCCGCCAAAAGGGATCGTCCGCTGCCTAAGAGATTATCAAGCGGCAATTAATCCTTGTTCATATTTGTCTGGTACGTTTTTCCGTGCCCACAATTAGTCCGGAAGTGAGCATGGAGGCGTTTGGGTTTTTGTTCATTGAGCCCGGATGAAATCGTGACCGGCCTGCGATTGCTCACGTGCAGGGAAATTCCCCTGGTCTCTCGTGCACGGCCGAACAGGGATGCACCTGTTCACCGTGGGTAGCGTAAATTGGCATCAGTCGAGCGGGAATTGGACCGCCTGCAGCGAGAGCCGAACGAGATTAGGCGAGAAGCGCGACTGTCGCGTTACCAACTCGAGTGCAAGCGACATAGGGTAGGTTCGCGAGCACTTCGGCTACGTCGTGGATGGCGCCAAGCGAAAGACGATGGCGTATCTTGAGTCGAATAGTGTGAGCGACCTGCGGACCACTGATTTTCGGCGACGTAGCACCGATTCAGCTAGGCAAGGACGGCGAATAAAAACTCTTATAACCTCTACAGTTGTGATATTCGACCATGAGAGCCACTGACCTACAAGGTTCTGTACG
>JBDUAJ010000026.1:0-17869 GCA_040004695.1 Nitrospirales bacterium
AACATCGGCGCGTCGCGATGCCAGCCGATGCCTGCGCCTGGTGGATATTCCGTGACCAGGATTTTCGACATATCTGTCGGTTCATGGTCGAGAAGATGTGCCGCACGTTCTCGCAATGGCAGCAGAATTCGGGGACTTAGGGACCGCGCGTCAGGCGTCATGACTCGTACCCGTAGATCCACCCGAAATGGGCGACACGGGGTTTACATGGTCATGTGGAAGAGCTGACTGACGCTGGGGCTTGTAGGAGGCTGACTCTCAACGGGGCTTCCCGAACTTCTGGTACGCTGGAGCATGGGACTCAAGACGTATCGAAATAAGCGCGATTTCAAGCGCACGCCGGAGCCCGAGGGGCGGGTGCAATCAGGTGGTGAGCGACGGCTGTACGTCATTCAAAAGCATGCGGCCACTCGCCTCCATTACGATCTTCGGTTGGAAGAGGGGGGCGTGCTCAAAAGCTGGGCCGTTCCCAAAGGGCCGAGTCTCGACCCAAAAGAGAAACGGTTAGCCGTGCAGGTGGAGGACCATCCGCTCGAGTATGGTGGATTTGAGGGAGTGATTCCGAAAGGCGAATACGGTGGTGGGAAGGTGCAGCTCTGGGATCGCGGCCACTGGGTGCCGGAAGGGGATGCCGCTGCCGGACTGCGTACGGGTAAACTAAAATTTCATCTCGAAGGAAACAAACTGCACGGAGCTTGGAACCTGGTCCGCATGCACGGTCAGGCGGAGGACACTGGGAAGACGAACTGGCTGCTCATCAAAGAAGAGGATGACGCCGCGGCGACTCAGCATCAGCGCGATATCGTCCAAGAGAGACCGGAAAGCATCCTGAGCGGCAGACAGATTGAGGACATGGAGGCGAGTGACGAATCGGTATGGCACAGCAATCGAAACGGTGCGCCAACATCGCCTTCACCGGACATTGATCCTTCAACGATGCAAGGCGCGTGTAGAGTACGGCTTCCGGAGATCATGCCGTTTCAGTTGGCTACCTTGACAGATCAGTCTCCTGTTGGAGATGAGTGGCTGAATGAGATCAAGTTGGATGGGTTCCGGATGCAGTGCCGGATCGAAAAAGGGAAGGCTCAACTGCTGACCCGAACCGGCCAGGATTGGACGCACCGATTTCCCGACGTGGCGCATGCCGCCGGGCAATTGCCGGTACGGTCTGCCTTGCTCGATGGCGAATTGGTGGCGCTCCAGCCGGACGGACGGAGTTCCTTCCAATTGCTCCAGCGCGCGTTAAGCGAAGGCGCTGAAGCGACCTTAGCCTATTATGCGTTCGACCTGCTCCATCTCGATGGCTACGGCATCAACGTGGCACAACTCGAGATGCGGAAAGACATGCTAAAAAACGTCTTGAAAGCCATGCCCACGGATGGAGCGGTGAGATACAGCGATCATGTCGTGGGTGGTGGGCCGGCGTTTCATGAGGCGGCCTGTCGCCTTGGCTTGGAGGGCATGATTGCCAAGCGGAGAACGGCTCCCTATCGGTCGGGTCGTGGCGGCGACTGGCTCAAGGTGAAATGTCTTCTGCGGCAGGAATTCGTCGTCGGCGGGTATACCGACCCCTCCGGGTCTCGAACCGGCTTTGGAGCGCTTCTGCTCGGTGTCTTCGAAGATCATCGATTGGTCTATGCCGGCCGTGTCGGGACGGGGTTTAACATCGCTCTTTTGAAGACTCTCGGAGCCCGACTGAAACGCTTGCAACAACCAGAGACTCCGTTCCACAATCGTGTGCCGGGGCCGTTGCGCGAGGTCCATTGGGTCCGGCCTGAGTTAGTCGCCGAGATCGTATTTGCCGAATGGACATCGGATGGTGTGTTGCGGCACCCGTCCTTTCAAGGGCTCCGTGAGGACAAGACACCGACAGACGTGAAGCGTGAGATTCCACAGCCGCCGCCCATGCCAGAAAAATCATCCACTCCTTCGAAGACAATACCCCCCAAAAAACCCTCTCGTCGCCGTGAGGAGGAGGTAGAAATCGCCGGGATCCGTCTCACTCACCCCACTCGGGTCCTCTATCCCGAGCAAGGCGTGACCAAGTTCGATCTGGCGCAATACTATCAAACCATCGCCGATTCAATGTTGCCGCACATCACCGGGCGACCAGTCATGCTGCTGCGCTGCCCGGAGGGCCATGAGAAAGAGTGCTTCTATCAGAAACATACCAACCGGATGGTGCCTGAGGCGGTTCATGCCGTCGAGATCAAGGAAGACAAGGGGAAGAGCTCTCAATATTTGATGGTGGACGATCTTCCGGGCTTGATTGGGCTCGTACAGATGGGCGCCTTGGAACTGCATGTGTGGGGGTCGCGCGGCGGGCGGCTCGAATACCCCGACCGCATGGTGTTCGACCTCGATCCCGATGAGCGGTTGCCATGGCTCCGTGTGGTCGACGCGGCAGAACTGATCCGAGACCGATTGGTTACAATGGGATTGCAGAGTTGGGTGAAGACAACGGGCGGCAAAGGTCTGCACGTGGTCGTCCCGCTGACCGGTAAGCAAACATGGGACGAGGTGAAGGCATTCTCCCAAGCACTCGCGGAGCGTCTCGTGAAAGAGGCACCCGAACGGTATACAAGCAAAATGGCGAAGGCGGGCCGCAAGGGCAAATTATTTATCGATTATCTGCGCAACAGTCGCGGCGCCACGGCCGTCGCAGCCTACTCTACCCGTGCCCGGCCAGGCGCGACCGTTTCCACTCCCGTCGAATGGGACGAACTGCGTCGTCTGACGCTCGACCAATTTACTGTACACACCGTCCCGCGTCGGCTCCAGACGTCGAAGCAGGATCCGTGGAAAGAGTTCTGGAACGTCCGTCAATCGATTACTCAGTCGGCGCGCCGGACGATCGGCTTGAAGTAGCTCGCTCAATCGCATCCAAGGCCGCATACAAATCGGGATGTTGAAAGCGGTACTGAAGGTCCCGAGTCAATTTCGCGATGGAAAGGCGCTTGCCTGCTCGCTGATCCACATCACTCGTGACCGGCACGACGCCCCAGCGGTTCCGCGCGACGTCACAGATCTCGCTCCAGCGGCGAGGTTGTCCATCGCTGACGTTGTAGATCTCGCCGGCGTGTTTTTCTTCGAGCGCCGATACACAGATGGACGCCAAATCCTCGACGTGTACGAGATTGACGTACCGCTGCGAGGGTCCGACCTTCCCCCGACGGATCCAATCCAGCACGTTGCGGCCTGGACCGTAGATGCCTGCCACGCGTAAGACCGTCGCACCAGCGTGTGTTCGAAGATAGTCTTCGCCCATTACGCGGGGACGGGTGCGGTCGATGGGAGCCGATTCGTCAAGTACGGAATCTGAATCGGTCGTGGAGATCTCATAGGCCGACGTGCTGCCCAACACGACGATCCGGCCTGCTTTCCGAAGCACGGCATCAGCAAACGACGAGACCGCCTTCAACGGCGTCGCCGGAAAGCACCAGATGAGATCGCATTCTAACGGAATGTTGTCCCACGTGTCTTTCCGCTCCAGATCGAATGGCAGCCGGTGAGAAGGCGCCGCAAAGTCGAGATGGGCTTCCCGAGCACGGCTGGTCACCAGAGCCGATAGGCCGTGCTCCGTGGCATGCGTGTAGATGACGCGGCCTGCGTACCCCGCGCCGAGAATCACGATCACGTCAGGCGGGTCCGTGTCATCGGCTCAACACATCCAGAATCTCATCCAAAGAATGGACGGTGCCAAGGAGGGTCGGGTTGCCGAACCGTCGGTTATGTTGATTTTCTTTCACTTGTTGCAGCGCGAGTCAAACTATTGAAGTCGGCCAAATTATCCGTTTCGAAGTACGTAATAAAGTCAAAATCATCGAGGCCATTGGAGTGATAGAGCTTGCGTTTCACCGTCTTGAGATAGGGGATCGCGGCATCGGTATGCTCCTTCATCAGGCGCGTGCGCATCTCCTGGTTCAAGAGCCACTAGGCGGCATCTTTCCGAATCGGAATGACGATGGCATACGGCTTGGATCCTGGATCGGTCGGCGCCTGGAGTGCGGCTTTGGTCTCATCCGGAAAGTTCGGCACGTAGGTCGCCTTCTTTGTCATGCCATTAAACGTTGACGTGTTGATCAGGTGCGTGCCGAAGGTCGTCCCCATCAAGTCTACCAAAAACGTTTGATTGTGACTCATGTCCATAGAATGGGTGCGAAAGAGCACATCGGCATGTTCAGACAGGCCTCGCAGTAAGTAGGTATCGATCGCGACACGCTCGCCATGCTTACGGATGACGTCCTTGACGGCCGCCACGGCGGTGCCCCGCGCGCCTTTGTCCAGTTGCCACCATTCCGGGTCGATCTTGAATGCGGCGAATGTCGCATAGACACCTGGGTCCGACAGCAGCTTCTCACGATCAGCCGCCTGCGCCGCCTGCCCGCACATCATGATCGAGCAGCAGGCGATCATGGTAAACAGGAATATCGTCGGTCGTCGCTTCATGCGTCCTCCTTGGCTGAGAGTAGGGACTATCGTTCCGGACCGGGCAACTTGTCAAGAGACGGGTCCCACCCAGGACAGTGCGCTCGGCTGCATGGTATCATTCGGTCGACATGCCGCTGTCATTGTTTCATCCCATCATTGCGAACTGGTTCCAGCAGCGCTTTGGCGCGCCGACCGATGTCCAGGCCAAGAGTTGGCCGGCTATCCAATCAGGCCGCGATGTCTTGATCGCCGCACCCACCGGGTCCGGTAAAACCCTTGCTGCCTTCCTCTCCTGTATCGACTCGCTCTTCCAGCACGCCTTGGGCGGGGAGTTGGAAGACCGGACCCACGTCGTCTATGTGTCGCCGCTCAAGGCGTTGAGCAATGACGTGCAGAAGAACTTACAGCAGCCTCTGGCGGAGATTGCCGATGCCGCGCTCGCGGCAGGTCTCTTGATGCCCGAGCTTCGTGTGATGGTTCGCACCGGCGATACGCCGGTGTGGGATCGCCAGCAGATGCTACGCCGGCCCCCGCATATCCTCATTACGACCCCTGAATCGCTGTATTTGTTGCTGACCGCCGAGAAGAGTCGGAAGATCTTGACCGATGTGCGGACCGTCATCGTGGACGAGATCCATGCGCTTGCGCCGAATAAACGTGGCGCGCATCTGGCACTGTCCTTAGAGCGGGTCGAAGCGGGCGCGACAACCAAACCCGTGCGCATCGGGCTGTCAGCGACGCAACGGCCGATCGAGACGATCGCTCAGTTTCTCGTGGGGCACCGTCCGTTGCCACAGATTATCGACGTCGGGCATCGACGAAAGATGGATGTGGCCGTTGAAGTGCCCAAGGATGAATTGGGAGGGGTGGCGACGAACGCAATCTGGAGCGACATCTACGATCGGTTGGCGGAGTTGGCGCAGCAGCATCGATCGACGCTTGTCTTCGTCAATACGCGTCGATTGGTTGAACGTGTGTCGCATCATCTTGAAGAACGCCTCCGCGAGACCCTGGGCCAACAGGCGGTGGCCGCGCATCATGGTAGTCTCTCCCGGCAGACTCGTCTGTCCGCGGAAGAACGGTTGAAGCGCGGGCAGACGCGCGTTGTCGTGGCGACCGCCTCGCTTGAATTGGGGATTGATATCGGTGCGGTCGATCTTGTCTGCCAAATCGGCTCGCCTCGATCGATTGCCGTCGGCCTGCAGCGCGTCGGTCGATCCGGACACTGGATCGGCGCCATCCCGAAGGGACGTCTATTCGCCACCACGCGCGATGAGCTGATTGAATGCGCCGCACTCATCCATGCCATTCGATCCGGCGTGCTGGATCGCATCGAGGTGCCACCGGCGCCGTTGGATATTCTGACTCAACAGATAGTCGCAGCGACGGCCACTCAGGAGTGGCGAGAATCAGAGCTGTACGACCTGTGTCGCCGGGCCCATCCCTACCGTGATTTGGAGCGCCACGAGTTCGATGCCGTCGTCCGAATGGCGTCTGATGGAATCGCGACGACCCGTGGAAGAGGGCGCGCCTATCTCCATCATGACGGCATCAACCATCGTCTTCGCGCGAGGCGGGGCGCCAGATTAGCGGCGATTACATCGGGGGGAGCTATCCCGGATACGGCGAACTACGCAGTCATTGCGGAACCGGACGGCACCGTCGTCGGATCCGTCGATGAAGACTTTGCAGTGGAGAGTTTGGCGGGTGACATCATTCTGCTCGGCAATGCCTCCTGGCGCATTCGCGGCGTGGAGACCGGCAAGGTCCGGGTCGAGGATGCGCACGGCGCTCCGCCCACGATTCCATTCTGGCATGGAGAAGCCCCATCGCGAACGGCAGAACTCTCTGCTGAAGTCGCGGCGATCCGAAAGCGAATCACAAGCTTGCTGTCCTCCGACTCATCATCAGATCAGCCCATCACCACATCGCCAGATTCCTCCGACCCATCACCAAGTCACCAGATTACCACATCACCAAATTTCTACGAGTCCGCCATCACCTGGCTCCAGGCGGAATGTGGGCTGGATCGTCGCGGGGCCGAGCAGGCCGCTGCGTATGTCGTAGCCGGCCGCGCGGTGCTCGGCAGCGTGCCGACTCAGGACACCATCATTGCGGAGCGCTTTTTTGACGAAGCCGGCGGCATGCAACTGGTTATCCATGCGCCCTTCGGCGGGCGCATCAATCGGGCGTGGGGCCTCGCGCTGAGAAAACGCTTTTGCACGACATTCGATTTCGAGCTGCAGGCTGCGGCGACGGATGAGGGGATTGTACTGTCGCTCGGGGAAAAGCATAGCTTCGCGCTGGAGATGATTTTCGGCTTCCTGCATCCGAACACCGTGCAAGAGGTGCTCATACAAGCCATCCTGCAAGCGCCGATGTTTATGACGCGGTGGCGTTGGAACGCCACACGGGCACTCGCATTGCTCCGTTTTTCCAATGGGCGCCGTGTGGCTCCGCAAATTCAGCGGATGCGGGCTGAGGACCTCTTGGCCGCCGTCTTTCCAGGCGCGACCGCATGCCAGGACAACCATCCACGGGAAAACGGCGCGTCTACGGGGAAGAGAGCTGTCTCGGCAGCTGGGGGCCGGGCGGGTGAGATAGTCGCCGGGGGTGGGCGGGAGGAAATCGACAAATGTCGGGAGGCGCCGGATCATCCATTGGTCAATGAGACGATTCGAGACTGTCTGACAGAGGCCATGGATCTGGAGGGGCTCATCCATGTGCTGAAGCGGATCGAGTCCAAAGAGATTCGGTGTGTGGCCATCGATACGCCCATGCCGTCGCCGTTCTGTCATGAGATTCTCAATGCCAACCCGTATGCCTATCTCGACGATGCGCCACTCGAAGAGCGACGGGCGCGCGCCGTTGAAATGCGCCGGAGTTTGCCGCCCGAGCTCGCAGGCCAGTTAGGCGCGCTGGATCCACAGGCCATTGCGGAAGTGGTCGGGGAGGCGTGGCCCGTGGTGCGCGATCCGGATGAATTGCACGATGCGCTCCTGACCCTGGTCTGGGCGCCGGAAGGAGAGATGAAGGCATGGGCGCACTTCCTTCCTCCGCTGGTGGACACAGGGCGGGCGAGTGTGTTGACGATTAAAAAGCAGTTGGGCGGGGTGCGAGGTTGGGTGGCGACAGAGCGCGCGTCTTCTCTCAAGGTCCAGTTTCCGTACGCTGAGTGGGTTCCCACTGTGGCGGAGTCCGCCCATGCGCCATGGCCTTCGCCTGACGACTCGACGCTGACCATCATTCAAGGTTGGATGGAGAGCATCGGTCCGACCACCATTGAAGAACTCGCAACGCGGCTCCATCTAACCGTCAGCGATGTCCATAGCGCCATGTTGACATTAGAGTCACAGGGTCAGGTGTTGCGGGGACGGTTCCGCGCAGGCCTGCGCGATAACACGGCACAGATCGAATGGTGTGACCGGCGTCTCTTGGCCCGCATTCATCGCCTCACGATCGGCACGCTGCGTCGAGAAGTCGAGCCGGTGACCGCGGCACTGTTCATGACCTTTCTGTTTCAGTGGCAACATGTCGTGCCTGGTGCGCGCTTGCATGGCGAAGCCGGCCTTCAAGAGATCATCCGACAATTGGCGGGATTCGAAGCGGCGGCGTCCTCGTGGGAGCGACATCTCTTGTCTCTTCGCGTGGCCAAGTACGATCCGGACTGGCTGGACCGCTTGTGTCTGGGCGGATCGGTGATGTGGGGGCGACTCTCGCCGCATCCCCGCCTCGAAGGAGTTATTGACCCGGCTCGGCCGAATCGGCCCAATCGAATAATGCCGACCAGCGTCGCTCCGATCAGTGTGTTTCCTCGCGACGATGCCGCATGGTTGATGGCGACTGTTGAAGAACGGAAAGATGCCGGACTCGATGCCCGCTCGGCGCTCAGCCCCGTCGCGCAAGATCTGCTGAAACATCTCCACGCGCAGGGCGCCAGCTTTTTTGCCGATTTGGTGAGAGGCAGCGGCCATTTGCCGGCTGAAGTGGAAGGCGGACTCTGGGAGTTGACCGCCGCGGGTCTGGTCACTGCCGACGGGTTTGATAATCTTCGCGCCCTGCTGGATCCACGTCGTCGTCGGGCCGAGGGACGTGAACGATCGCGACGCCCCAGATCGGCCGGCGGCCGGTGGTCATTGTTACGTCCGATGGCGCAAACACCTGTCTCTCAAAACGAGCGTGGGCACGCATCGTCTGTCGAGCAGCTCGCCCGTCAATTGCTGCGGCGCTATGGCGTGGTCTTTCGCGATTTGTTGGTGCGCGAATCGCTCAATTCGGGATGGCGCGATCTTCTTGTGCAGTATCGGCGAATGGAGTTGCGAGGAGAAATTCGGGGCGGCCGGTTCGTCGGTGGGTTTACCGGCGAGCAATTCGCGTTGCCTGAAGCCTTGGAATCACTGCGCGCGCTCCGTCGTACCGGTACGGAGGCATCGGCTGGGCAGGATATGAAAGTATCGGCAGCCGACCCATTGAACCTGGCAGGAATTATTCTCCCCGGCCCTCGAGTGCCGGCTGTACCGACGAATTACCTCGTATTCCGCAACGGAATCCTCGTCCGCAGTGGCTCTGTGCGCGAGACCCCAACAGGAGACCTGTCTGTGGGCGCGCCCGAGCGCGTCCACAGCACTCCACGGTGATCGCGTTTACTTTGCGGTGGTCGCCGTCACAATCCCATGCTGCGCCAGTGAGCGGTCGAGACCTGCCATGAGGTTTCCGGCCGTGGAGTTCTCGGATTGTGCGAACGTCGTATAGTGGCTCTGAGCCAATTGAAAGAATGCTGTGCGCTGATCGTCGGGAACGCCCAGCAACGTGCCTAGAGACGAGAGATATTCCCCGCCCCCGAAGGCCATATCGTGCGTGAGGTTGTCATAGTTAAGCGCGGCGAAGGCATTGACGTGTTCGCCCTGGCGAACCAGTCCGTCATTAGTAAACCATGATCTGCCGGATGTGCTCACCGTGGTGTTCTGCGTCGTGTCGGTGACTTGATCCGTCGTGCCTTTGAGGGTGCAGGCCGAGAGCGCGAGAAGCGCCATGACCATCACTCCATATGAAAGATGTCTGTACATCGGAAACCTCCTTAGCTATGTAATGGAATGCTTTTTCCAATCTAACAGGCAGCTCACACCCTGTATATCGGAGATAGGCCTACACATTTGTCTAATAGACGGGATGATCGTGTCGCCTTGTTACGGACGTGGACGGCGATGATGCTGCTGCTGAGTGACTTACGAGGATTTTAGTTGGTGTATGGTAGTTACTCTGTAGGTATATGGATTGGCTTCTGAGGGGGGTACCGTCGCCTATCGTCCGAAACAGCCTATTCAGGGCATTCCTTTGAAATGGACGTCTGCATGGCGAGTGAAATGGCCTTCAAAGGGTAGGCCGTCTCTCAGATTTCTCATCAGCCGATATGTCCATTCGGGTGTCAAGCGGCATCATGCAAACTACCGGATTTCCGCGCGGTGAACCACCCTTGGAGACGGGCCGTGGAACGCTGATCGAGTAGCCTACTGAGCCCATTTGAACACCCTCCTCATTTTTTATCTTGTTCCCGCTTGGGCATGGGCGCCTTGTTCACGACGACGACGCTGAACGGGCGATTCCTCAATTTCATCCCCCGATTATCCGTTTGCGGTACCCCTAATATTCGGCACGCAGCCCTCCCATCACCAGCAGGGGGGCCCCTAACGTTTTAATCGGCCCGGTCTGTGTCGCAATATACTGACGATCGGTCAGATTTTCGACATCGAGCATGAGTCGCCAATGCTTCGTGAGTTGTTTCTGAACGGAGCCATCCAGTACCACGAAATCCGCCACCGGCTGCGTATTCAAATCGTCCGCAAACTGACGCGAGAGGTATCGTCCCATGAGGGTGACTTGGAGCGTCTCCAGCGTGCCCATCATCAGCGTCACCACGACTTGATGAGGCGAGACATTCGGGACTTGTTTGCCTTCTCGGCTCGGATCCTCAGGAAAACGGCTGATCACGGAATCGGCATAGGCATAGCCCACGCTCACTTGCAGCCAGTGAACAGGCTTCCCGATCAGCGTGATATCGCCTCCATTCGTGCGCGTGCGGCCGACATTGGCGCGGCGGGCGGTAAAGCGGTTCTGAGAGAGAAAGAGAATCTGATCCTTCACTTCGTCATGATGGCCCACGAGTCGGAGCGTGAGGCGACCATCGCGAAGCAGGTCGGCCTCCACCTTGGCATCCTCGCCGATGAGACGCTCGGGTCCCAGGTTTTCGTTTGGAAGAAATGAGAAGCCCGCAAAGCTAAAGCCTCGATACAGCTCATTGAGCGTGGGTGCACGGAACGCTTCATAGAACGAGGCGCCGATCCTCAGTCGATCAGTGAGCTGATATTGGGCCGCCAATTTCGGATTCACTGCGGTTTGCACCCGGTCCCGCGGGATGGTGACGGCGCCGCCGACGGATTCAATACGAGCGTCGAAGTTTTTCCACCAGTCCATCCGGACACTGGGGATGATCGTGAGGGAAGAGAGCGGGGTGGCGATCCATTCGGCAAACAGACCGCCGCCCACTTGTGTGCCACCGGCAACGGTGCGTCCAACTGGGCCGGTCGGCGAAAAGAGCTGGTCTTCCGACTGACCACGAATGGCCCGGGCATCCGCTCCCACCAATACTCGGTTACGGGGATCCACCTGCATGCTGAACTGGCTCAGTCCCCCCAAGTCGTTGGACGGGATAGTTTGGATGCGGTCCCGCACTTCACTGATCCGCACCAACGGAGACGGCGTAATCTGGGAGGTGAGGTTTCGAAACGTCTGCGACTGCCCAAACAGTGTGGTCTCCCAATGGTCGCCGCGCGGAGTCTCTCCCTCAAGACCGAGGGCAAAGGTCCCAATCGTACGGCTCGCCACACTGAGCGGCGTCCCGAACGTGCGGTCCTCATGGAACAGTCCACCCGATATTTTCAAGACTGTATGAGAGGTGAGCGCCGTGCTGAACATGCCGTGAAAGTTCTCGTGTCGGGAATCATCCGAGCGGTCGATGGCCCCACGTTGATAGCTCGGAACGGTGATATAGCCGTTGGTATGAAACCACCGCGCGGAGAGAAGCAGCCCGGTCCGATCGGTGCCATACCGACTGGTGACGGCATTGCTGTACGTGCTCAAATTGCCCGCGCGACTTTCCGCCCTGACCGATCCGCCAACTCCGCCGGGCTGCTCCGTTAAGAGATGGACGACACCGCCCATGGCCCAGGTGCCATAGAGACTGGACCCTCCCCCCGGCACGACTTCAATTCGTCGTATGGCGTCGGGCACGAGCCCCCAGTTGACCCATCCGCCAAACCCATCATTGAGCGGAACGCCGTCCAGTAAGACAAGCGATCGTCGGGTGCCGAGTCCGCGGAGGGAGAGTCCCTGCGCCGTCGGGTGATTGTATCGACTGCTCAGATTAGCCGGCTGCACCTCGGGCACATACCGCAGCAGATCGTCGACTTGATAGCCATCCCGAAACGGCGTCTTCTGAATAGCATCCTGGGTCAAGATGGTGGTGGCCGCCGGAAGCGTGGCACTCAAGGCGGGAAGGCGCGTGGCGGTGACGACAACATCGCCCACGTCGACGGCCGGCTCGGTCTCGGTCCTGTTTTCAGGAAACTCTTGCGCGATGGCGGCGCAGACTCCGAGCGCAATCAGGAGAGGAACAAGATGGAGGAACACGAAGGATGGCCCCATGCGGCGACGCTACGCCGCCGTGAAGCCGGCATTAGCAGGATGCATGCTTCACATGATCCTGAGAGCTCCTCGCGCTAGTAAGGCACAGAGCTGTCTGTCATCCATGGTGACGGAGGGCTGCTAAATAGGCGATCAGGTCGTCCAATTCATCCGCCGGTATGGCCTGTTCAGAAAATGCCGGCATGGCTGTCGCACCTGCAACCTTACCAGAAATCCAGGAAGCGGTTTATTGTTAAGGGCCGGCCCAAGACCCGCTTCGCCGCCCGGGTGACATTGATGACACTGCTTCATGAACACCTGCTGCCCGCGCACAAGGCCATCCGTAGATAACGATAGCGGGCCGGCAATCGGAACGCCACGGCGAGCCGAGCCGCATCCGGCTCCGATCAATACCGCAGTGAGCACGATGGAGGACAGTACCAGTACTCTGCCGAGGCGCACACAGTTCGGCATCATGGTTGCTTAGGACCAGAGTTTACTCTTTGGTGATCTTCCACAGTACCCCGGTTCCTTGCCGGGATTCCGATGTCGTGGCCATCGGTGCCCATGGCATGCGTACCTTTCCCCCTTGTCCGATCGTCATGACACCGAAATCCACGACATACAACGCAGTGCCGGTCGGGTCAAAGCGCGCCGCGACAGGGCGCTCAAAGCCGCCTCCCCCGATTCGTTAAGCAGGTCCGTTCACGCGCCCTCTGTTCACGGCAAAATCCTGGATCACGCCCGCCGCAGTCTCCACGCGCACGACCTTGAATCCGACCGGTCCCAAGACTTTTCCGGATGTGGGCGACTGATCGCCGAATAATGCGATGAACGCCTGGCCGACATAGCCGAACGCCGGATTTCGTGAAAAGTCGAACCCATCCGCGGAGGCATGGACGTCAAGAATGGCGACAGGGTCGGGTGGGACATTGGGATGGGACGCGAGGAGTGGTTTCGGGCGTGGCTTCCCCGGAGGAACATAATGATCGCCGTCCGACAACAATCGAGCGCCATGGAAATCGGGCCAGCCATACCAGGCTCCGGGGATCACGCGCCACAGCAAGTCTCCGGCGCCATGTACCGGACGGCTGCCTCGATCATCGTAGCTGTTATCGGTCACGAATAAGTCGCCGCTCGGAGCAAAGGCTAAGCCAAATGGATTGCGAAAACCCCACGCGACTAACTCGAGCGGTCCACTAGGTAACGGGATCCGAAACACGGCGCCGCTGCAGGGAATCTGTCCTCGCACAGTGTGCTGCGTCGCGGTCTGCTGACCGAAGGGCGAAAATGCCCCCGTCATGGCCGTATCGTCCGGCTCCGGGGTAAGCGGATTCGGGCTTTTATAATTTTCTCCTGCGAGGACAATATCTCGGCACGGGAGATCGTGACCGCGGGGATACCGGCTGAGCCACCCGAATTTGGCATTATCCTGGCCCACGATCCCGGAATTGGTCGTGGTGCCGAGGCTGAAATAGAGCAACCCATCGGGCCCGATCACGGGTCCATTGGTATGATGGTCGCCAATACTGGGCAACCCCTCGAGTAAGCTTTCTACAGTCCCATCGAGCGCAACCCGTAGGAGCCGCCCTCCTCGGAGGGTTCCGCCTTCTGCAATATAGAAATGTCCTTGGTGGAATGAAACGCCCGTCCAGGGACCGTTATTCTGTCCTTCCAGGATCAGCGTTGTCTGGCCATCCTCACCGACGCGGAGCAGTTTCGGTGTCGTCCACACTTCTCCATACGAGTAGCCGGCCTCGATGAGATAGAGTCGCCCGTGATCATCAAACGTGACACCGGTGGGGAATGTCAGGCCGCTCACGACCACCTCGATTCGGTAGCCAGGCGAGACGGCAATGTCAGCGGTATGAATCGGCCGAGTTCCGCTAAAGGTCGCCTGGCTGCCACCAGCGGGACTGCGCAGAGCAAAGCACCCCTGTTGGATGACGACTGAGAACCCGCACACCAGGAGCAAGAGCGCCTTCACATACAGAGTCCTCGCGCGACGTAGAACCGGATTACTCATTGGCTGGGATGCTCCTCTGATTAGGTAGGAATCGGATGATAGGCCTGGACTTCCTGCGCCGATATAGGCAGAGCCCTCGCTCGCATGTCAGCTGACCGCGGACAATAAAATCACCCTTGAGGCTTGTGTCCACAGGCCTTGGAAGGTGTTTCATGAACAATGTTTCGATGCCGGCCTTCGAGCCGATAACATTGCCGTTTCCCACGGAAAGCGTACCGGGATGATTCTGCCAAGACGGACTCATGTTGCTGCCCGACACGGCCGTTGTCTCGTTACGGCTCTACGCCGATACCCCAGGCGGACGGTCTACGAGCTTCTGGGGACTTTTCAGCCGACCCGCTCTCGAAGTACAATGTCGATATGCATACTGCCGTCTGGATACTTGCTCTGTCGCTCCTGACCGTTGCATGCAGCAAGAATCCCTATACGGGCCGCCATCAGCTCGACATCATCCCCGCCTCTCAAGAACAAAAGATGGGCATCCAGGCTTATGATCAGCTGATGCACGATCCAAAAGTCGTGACGTCGCACGACCCCGCTGAAGTCGATGCCGTGCAGCGTGTCGCTCAACGGGTCATCGCGGCTGCGAAAAACTCGAAATATTCAAAGACAGCCAACGAGTTCCAATGGGAGGTGACGGTCATCAAGGATGATAAGACGATGAACGCCTTTGCGCTGCCGGGCGGGAAGATCGCCGTCTATACCGGCATTTTTGCCGTCGCGAAGACCGAGGCGGGCTTAGCCGCGGTGCTCGGTCATGAAGTGACGCATGCATTGGCACGACATGGTGGCGAACGCATGAGCCAAGGCGTGCTGGCCCAGGCGGCCGTCGTCGGCGCCACGTTGGGGGCAGCCTCGCAGGGCGTAAGCCCTCAGCTGGCTCAATTGGCCGGCGGAGCTCTCGCGAACTATGGCTTCATCTTGCCGTATAGCCGCAAACACGAATCGGAAGCGGATCATATCGGAATTATTCTCATGGCGGACGCCGGCTACGACCCACACGAAGCGGTGCATCTGTGGGAACGCATGGAGCAGGCCGGGAAGGGACAGCCACCCGAATTTCTCTCGACACATCCAAGCCATGGCAAGCGCATCGAGCAGATCCAAGAATGGATGCCGGAAGCCATGTCGCATTACCGTCCCGATGCTGCCGTCACGAATGCCCCTCTGCCAATCCCCCACTAATCAGATAAACGGACACTTCCCTTAAAACCGATCCGGTTTTTCGATACAGCGATATTCGGGGGCACTTGGGGGGTGAATTCAGTGCAAGAGCAGCAAGGGAACCCAGATGGGCGCGGTGACGACGCCGACAAAGACGACCGCTACGGTGGGATACACGATGACCGCCGTCGGCACTTCCCAGAGGCGATTCCAGCACGAATGCCGCTTGTCCTCCTGCCAATCTTTCGTTAAAAATGGCAGCAGCGGTTTACACGTACCGGTCTCAGGCGCAATCGCATAGGCTGACATGTCCCACTCTCCGCCGATCTTTTTGACTTTCCCAAGCACCTGTATTTTTTCTCCACCGCAGAGCGTGTGAGGCAAATCTTTTCGTGGCGTGCCCTTCGCATATTCCGGCGGAAGGCAGGTCACATCCAGCACGGTACCATCTTGCTCCACTCGAAGAATGTGTCCGGCTTCGGTCGTATAGTACCGGGCATAGGCGTCCTCATTGAAATAGGATCTGGGTGCGCCGGGTGTGGAGCAGGCGCTCAGAACACAGAGAAGACTCACATAGGCAACGAGCGTCGATTTCATGGTCATCCCTCCCGAATTGAGCCCGGAGAATCATTCGGCATCAGGTCCGTCACCGGAAGTCCTTCCAGCGCCATGATCCGAAGCGCATTGGTGGTCGGGCAGGGGCCTGGACGTAACATATAATCAAACTTGAGTTGGTTGGCCTGAACGGTTTCCTGAAAATGCGCATTTGTGAGGGTGGGGAATGTGCACTCCATTTCGGCGAGTTCAAGGTCGTGAGTGGTGACGAGGCCGAGTCCATGGCTTGTCGTGAGCGTTTGAATGTAGGCCCGGCTGCCGATCAGCCGTTCGCGGTTATTGGTACCTTTGAAAATTTCGTCGATGAGGAACAAAACCGGTGGCGCCGCACGGTCCTCCGCCGCATCCAGGAGCCGCTTCAGACGCTTCACTTCGGCATAGAAGAACGAGAGGCCGGCTTCAAGTGAATCGTCCACACGTATGCAACAGGCCATCCTGGCCCAGGTCCATTCAAAGGACCTCGCACACACCGGCGCTCCAGCTTGCGCCAGACACGCATTGATGCCCACGGTCCGTAGAAATGTACTCTTGCCGGACATGTTGGAGCCGGTCACAAGGAGAACCCGTCCAAGTCCTCTCATCTCCAGATCATTGGTGACCCGTCGTGCAGATGGAATCAAGGGATGTCCGAGCGCGGTGGCCGTGAGGACTGCTGTCCTCCCCCCATTCGTCGATGGTTCCGCAGTCAGCGGCACAGGCCAGTGATACTCAGGATGGAGGAAGGCAAAGGCGGCGAGTGCATTGGACGCCTCCAGCTCAGCGAGCGTCTCGAGCCAGACGGAGACGTCCTTCAGGACGTGACCCCGTATGCGTTCCAATCGCCACGTGAAAAAAAGATCCCAGGGAACGATCCCGTTGAGGGCCAGATGGACAAGTGGATGCGCGCGTACGCTCAAGGCGTGCGACACGCGAGCCAGCCGACGAATGGCGATGGAGGGGCGTGCGACCCCAGCCACGACAGCGGCACACAGCCGTCCGAGCGCCGGGGTGGCGGCATACGACCGGCGTTCGAGATAGCGGAACAGGCCGCCTAATTTCTCCAACTGGCCATGCAGCGACAACGCTCGTCCGAATACCGGCTCGACCTGCCCTGAGGTCAGGAGATAGATGGCCGCGTACCCTGTGAATGAGAGAATCCAATATTCTCGAAACCCGGTGACAGCGGATGCGAAGGCCAGACTGAGGGTTATGCCGGCTAGCATTGCCTGGATGAGCAATAGGGGAATCAGCCGGGGAAAACCGACGGGCGGAGCGAGCGCCGAATAGACGCGATCGCCATTCAGTTCGGCCTCGCCGAGTAAGGAGGCTTCCAATGCAAGTCGGTCCCGAAAGAGAGGAAGGCGAGCGAGTTCCTTAATCAGCGTCTGCCGATTGTCCCAGTGAATCGCATCGGTCGGCTGGGTCAGCAGCCACTCTCCCAGTCGTTCTCTTCCATTTGAAGAGTTGGTGGTGTCCAAGAGCACGAGCAATGAATGGGGGCCGACGAGGTCCAGATCCACGGCATAGGGATGCTGCTCGAGGGCGGGCATTGCTCGTGCGGGGATGCCCGTCCAATCTAAGCGAAGGCGAGCCAGGTGGGTGGCTTTTATCCGTCGCCACGCACGAAGCCGCTGTATCCGGTCTTCCAGCTTGCTATGATAGCGGGCCACGATGATGAAGAGCAGAAGAAAGCCGGCGAGGGCCATATTCCCAAACTGGTACCACTGCTGTTGAAACAACGTGACTGATGTAGCGGCGCCGACTAAAAAGATGGCCAACCGCCATCGCGTAAATCGTGCGCTGATCTGAGTGGCACGATGCAGCAAACGGTCGATCCTTGCCATTAGGCGAATGAGCGAAGCATCTCTGTGTGGGTGGGTGTGTAGGGCAGGCAAGGACATTCGTTTCTTTAGAAATGACCTTACCGTGTCATCTCGACTACGTCAACTATCAGGATGCTGAAAAAGGCTACAT
>JBDUAJ010000027.1:0-17834 GCA_040004695.1 Nitrospirales bacterium
CAATGTTCGGCTGTGTTGTGCCCTGGAGGTATACCGTAAGACCAGAAACTTAGGCTGCTGAGGCATTATTGTGCACCCCAACAATACGGGACCCATAGCGGTTCGCATAGACCGCGGTGAACTCTGCCCCATAGAGCAGGATCTGGCTCGAGTAGTACACCCAGACCAGGAGAATGACTAACGATCCCGCAGTACCGTAGGCCGACCCCACGTCGGCCTTTCCCAGGTACAGGCCAATCAGAAACTTGCCGATGGTGAAGAGTAAGCTGGTAAGACCGGCCCCAATCCAGACATCACGCCACGCCACCTTTGCGTCGGGAAGCAGTTTAAACATCATCGCAAAGAGCAAGGTGATCACGCCGAATGAGATAACGAAGTTGGCTAAATGGAGTACCGCTTCTTGTCCAGGCAACCAGCCCTGGAACAGTTTGCCTGCCGCAGCGAGCGTCGCACTGAGCACTAAGGAGACCAAGAGTAAAAATCCCGTTCCCAGCACGGCGATCAAGGAGAAAAAGCGGTCTTTGATAGTTCCCCAGATGCCGCGTCCCGCTTTGGCCTCGACGCCCCACACCGCATTGAGCGCGTCTTGGAGCTGTGCAAAGACGCCCGACGCTCCGAGCAGCAAAGTCCCGAGCGCGATGATACTCGCAAACATTCCACTGGAAGGCTTCTCAGCGATCTCAAGCATCTGTTTAATGGCCGCTGCGCTTTGCGGGCCCACAAGGCTCTCGATTTGCGACATCATGGATTCTTGCGCGGCCTCTTTCCCGAAGGCCAACCCCGCAATGGCAATGGTCAGCACCAATAAAGGCACCAGCGAAAACACTGTATAGTAGGAAAGCGCCGCGCCCAGGCGCGGCGCTTTATCGGCACTCCATTTCGCGAATGTCTCATTGATGAGACCCCACCACGTCTGCACGCTTCGCCATTTGAGGCCGCTCGCTGCCGCTTGAGGCCTTTCGGATAGATCGGACAAGGCTTCAGCGTTCTTACTTCCGACAATTTTTTCCAATCGAGAATTCATCGTCCGTCCCTTCACCCCTAGCAATGAGCCACTGAAGATGATTGCCGAAACAAGGACGAGATGTAGCAAGAGGTAGGCCGAGCACCGAGTCAGCCCGCTTCGCGCCTAACCGAGCTATCCAGCGCAGATTCCTGAGAGGCTGGTATACGCTCTAGTGTCTTTGTGGGAACGGGCTGTCTTACGAATGGAATACTCTGTCCCGACAACCCATGCGGACAGTCGCGAGGATCAGCGCCACCCATTGGTTTTGCCTCTTCAGTTCGTCCGCCGTTTTTTGAGTCCGTATCAGCTAGGATACCGATGCTCGACGCGTGATTATTCTGTAGAGCCAGAGAAAGAGCATGGCGCCGATCACGGCCATGATAAAGCCGACCGGATCGCCCTCGCCGTACATGCCGGCGAACCGTCCGAGAAACCCGCCGATAAGCGCGCCAATGATGCCGATGGCGACGGTTGCGATAAATCCTCCCGGATCTTTCCCCGGCATCAACAGCTTGCCGACGACTCCGACGATCAGTCCAAAGATAATCCATCCCAGTATATTCATGATCCATCCCCTCTTGTTGAGGACAGTTCGACCTGCCGCGCCCCTTCAGGCGTGACTAGGAGACCTGCCCGGGTTTGATAGGTGTCGCGATAAATTTTGAAGGCGGCAATGGCGATTCCCAACAGAATTGGACCCAAGAACAATCCGATAAAGCCAAAATAGGCAAGGCCACCCAACGAGGCGAAGAAAAGAAAGAGGACGGGCAAGTCCGCGCCTGACCCGACGAGGAGCGGTTGCAGGAAATTGTCCATGAGACCGACGAGCCCCACGCCCACGGCGATCATGACGATTCCTTTCCAGAGGGGGGCGGTCCAGAAGAGATATCCCGCCACCGGAGCCCATACCAGTGCGGTCCCTCCAAAGGGTAAGAGAGAAAAGAGCGAGCTAAGCGAGCCGAGAAACACAGGGAAAGGGACGTCGAGCGCCCAATAGACCAGGCCCGCCGCAAGGCCTTGGGCAAGAGCCGTGAGCAAGGTGCCGCGCACCACTGCAATCATCGTGTGGTCCAGGCGATCGAAAATGACTGTCTTGTGACTGTCCTCGATGGGAAGGGCATCGTAAAAGGCATCATAGAGACGACGGCCATCGCGAAAGAGAAAAAATAGGGTGAACAGCATAATGAAAAAGTCAGTGATGAGATCGAATGTATTCTTGGCAAGCCCGCCTACGCCGCTCAGCAAGACGGCGCTGACGGCCTTCCCTCCTTCAAGCAGAGAGCCCTGAAGATCCCCATAGGCCAACACAAATCGTCCCAGCAGCTCTTGCGAGATGTGGCCAATCAGAGGTAGACCCGCCACGAAGGCGGGGAGTCGCTTCAGTCCCCCCTCCTGTACCCAGGCCATGGCCGTCTGATACGCGTGGATCGTTTCCGTGACCGCCAGGAACGCGAGGTACGCGACGGGTAAGACGGCAATAAATGTGACGGCGAGCGTGCTGAGTGCGGCAGACAGCGACACCTGTCCACGCAACAGCCGTGTCAAATATTGATAGAGGGGATAGAAGAGGCGCACCAAAATCAGCGCCCACAAAATGGGCGTGAAAAACGGCGCAAAGATCAAGGCCAACTGGTACAGCAGTAGGGAGCACAAGACCAAGAAAGCCGTTGAAAGCACTTGCGGTGACATCGATCGATGCATCATGGGTGGTGAAGTATTGGCAGCAAAACTAGCTGTCAGCTATCAGCGTTCGCTCAATTTAGGAAGCTGAATAGCTGATCACTGACGGCTGGGCGCCAAGGGTTCTTGGCGCCTTAGCCAGGCCACCTTCTATCTACAGCATCTGCTTTCGAGACTTCTTTGCGCGGGCCGCATCGGCGGCCGACTTGACGTCCTTTTCTTCCTCGGGAGGCGGGAGGACCGCCGGCAATCCCAGTGAATCGATCCACAGTTCTCGGCTCCACCCCATGCTGTGATACAAATGCTCATCCTCCTCGTCCTCGATCTGCTCGCAAGCTTCTTTGAGAGCCTTGGCTTGCTCACCTTGAAGTTCTTCGGCAACCTGGCCGAGAAGTTCCCAATTTTGATGGTCCTTGGTCTCGGCGGTCACGACGCATTCAGCAGCGACGAGCTGAGCGGCTTGGGGATTGTTTCCCTTCAGGGCCATTTTCATGGCTTCTACAAGCGACTCACCCTTGTGGCGGACGATCTGGCGCCCCGGAGTCTCCGCGGCGGGATCGAGCCCCATTGTTTCAATCAACCCACGCACCACCTGTTCATGCGTTCGCGTCTGGTCCAAATACTTCTGCCACTCTTCTTTGAGGTCTGTATTCACGGCGCATCGGATGGCCGTTTCATACACCTGCACCCCCCCGGCTTCGGTTTCCAAGGCCTGGTATAACAGTTCGTTGAGCTGTTCTTTCTTCATCGTCTGCTCCTTTATGGTTCTGAAGTGTGCTCTCGTCTCGATGAATGATGCCTTTACGAGTGTGGTCCGGCGCCATCGAATCACACCGGCACTTGACCTTTAATTTTCGCTCCCACTACGTGCTCACTGGCGCTTGATGCTACATCGGGAGTGGTTTTAGTTTCCGTCATCAGAGAGCATACTAGCTTTATCTGGGCATGAACCGAAGGACCCTTATCGGCCTCCGTCGCTGGACCCCATCCCGCTCCCGCTTCCACCACTCGAGCCGCTTGAACCGGATGAGCTTCCTTTACCGGTCGATCTGTTTTTGCTTCCCGACATATTTCCTGTATCGCCGGAAGAAGTCCCGCCGGATCCCATGGCGCCCCCTTTACCGCTCGAGCCTTGAGCTTCGCCCATATTGCCCGAACCGCCGGAAGCACTCCCTCCATCGGTCGATCCCTTTTTGCTTTTGCTTGAATCTCCCATGCTGCCGTCTGACATGCCGCTGCCGGACATCCCCCCACCCGATGATCCTCCACCGCTGCCGCCGGCTTGGGCCAAAAGGATCGTGTCGGTGCCGCTCGAAGCGGCGTGGCTGACGGTCGAGTGGCCGGCCATGACGAGGCCAAACCCTGCTAGGATCGTCATTGCCCTCATAGCGAATCTCATGTTCTTCCCTCCATTGTGTAGCGTGCATGAAGAATTTCGCTGACGCTGTTTATCTTAGTCGAGCAGTCCTTGAGGTACGCCGTTCGCTGTTCCAACTCCGTGAAATGTATTCTTGGCTTCCATAGCATCCTGAGGAGTGGCGTTGCAGCCGGCCCTATATCTAGCGTTGTTTCCGTCCGGTACTGTTCTTCTTCGACGTCTTGGCATTCCCGTTCTTGGATGGGCCTGCCGTTTGTGCCATCAGTTTCTCCTTTCGTTTCATGACCTGTTGTTCCAGCGTCTCCCAATCGATATCGCACTCTTCCGCCTTGGGAAACATTTCGGATTCTTCCTCTTTGATGTGATGTTTCACGTTCTCGGCGAGCACGGTGAACTTGGCATCGAACCGGTCGTCACTCGGTTTCATTTTTTTCAGCTCGGCGATCAGCACATGCACCACGTGATGTTCCTCGAGCGCTTCATCCATCAGATCCTCATCGTCGATCTCCGGACGGATCGCCGGATAAACCAGTCCTTCTTCCAGTTTGGCGTGCACATCCAACTCCATGAGAGCCGTCTCGACAATGCGTTGTTTGATCCGCGAGTCTTTTGCATTTTCGAACTCTGCGAAGAGAGCTTTCACTTTCTGATGATCTTTCTTCAACATGTCGATCACCATGGAAGAGACCCCTGTTTGCGATTGGCTGGCCATGTAGACGCTCCTTTTTTAAACGTGGAGGGAAGGAATTATTTCGCGAGAGAACGGCAGTCATTGATCACGCCTATCGGGCATCCGGTCATGCGGGCACCTGCCCTTTCGCTTCGCGGTCCCAATGGCGATGTCGGGCGATGGCTGCGATGAATTTCGCCGCAACCTGACTTATTTGAGCACCTCGACTCATGACGACACCCTCATCATGCACGAGCAGAGCGCCTTCATCCTGCTGAACGCCTTGGGCGTGCGTCTTCCCCGTTTTATCCGACGCGAGGTGAGCAGCCACTAATACATCGATTCCCGCATCGGTTGCGGCAATCGTCTTACAATGGAGATACGCCTCTTTGACAAAGAGCAGCGCCTTGGCGTCGCCTTTCAAAATCTCAACGCTCTGTGGTCCGCCGGGAATATAGACGGCGTCGAACAGCACCGACCCCGCCGTGAGGAAACTAAAATCAATAGTGACCTGGGCGCCTTTTGCGCCTTTCAATGTACCCAGCCTCGGGGCGACGACCTTCGCCTGCGCTCCGGCTGCCATCAACGCCTTCTTCATACTGGCTAAGGCGGCATCATCGACTCCATCGGCGGCGAGGATTGCGATTTTGCGGGTCTTGATGTCGCCTGTGAGAGTGGTCGCCATGCTCAAGGCCGGCGAACGTTCGGTCGATTGGGAGCGTGGCTTCGGTTGGAACTGTTTCGCTTGACCGTCTGCCGGGATGCTCATGTTCATAGGGGTCTCCGGCTTGGCGGGCACGGTCAGCCCAAGACCTTGCGCGACAAGTCCGGCTAACGTTTTGTCGACCTGAGTGAGCAATCCGACCATCCGTTCTCGAATGGCGGGCACTTCGACCTTGCCGAGTTCGAACCGCAGCGCTTGCACGATGTGGGCCTTCTCCGGATGAGATTGACTATTCCAGAACAGCGCCGCCTGACTGAAGTGATCGAAGAATTTTTCGCTGCGCCCGCGAATCTTGACCTGAGCATCGATCTTTTCCGCATAACTGATAAAACCGCCCATGTCGGCTTTCGCTTGCATGGGACATCCTCCGCCCAGCGAGTTGGGATGGTAGCTGACCCGGCCTTGGTTGATTTCCTGGCGCATGTGGCCGTCTCGCTGATTGTTGTGCACGGGCGCGACCGGACGGTTGATCGGGATCTCATGAAAATTAGGACCGCCCAAGCGGATCAATTGCGTATCCGTGTATGAGAACAGGCGGCCTTGCAGGAGCGGATCGTTCGAAAAATCGATGCCCGACACGAGATGTCCAGGGTGAAACGCGACCTGCTCCGTCTCGGCGAAAAAGTTGTCCGGGTTGCGGTTGAGCGTCATTTTGCCGATGCGTTTGACGGGCACCATCTCTTCGGGAATCAGCTTGGTCGGGTCCAACAAATCGAAGTCGAACTTGTGCTCGTCCTTCTCCTCGACGATTTGCACGCCGAATTCCCATTCCGGATAGGCGCCGTTCTCGATGGATTCCCAGAGATCGCGCCGGTGAAAGTCCGGGTCCAGACCGGATATCTTCTGCGCTTCATCCCAGACGACCGAGTGCACGCCGAGGAGAGGCTTCCAGTGAAATTTGACGAACCGGGCCTTGCCTTTGTCATTGACGAATCGGAACGTGTGCACACCGAACCCTTCCATCATGCGAAAGCTTCTTGGGATCGCGCGGTCGGACATGATCCACATGATCATGTGCATGGATTCCGGCATCAAGGAGATGAAATCCCAGAACGTGTCGTGTGCCGATGCTGCCTGCGGCATTTCATGGTGAGGCTCCGGTTTAATCGCATGCACGAGATCGGGAAATTTAACGCCATCCTGAATGAAGAAGACGGGGATATTGTTGCCCACCAGATCGTAGTTGCCTTCTTCCGTATAGAACTTCACGGAGAAGCCGCGTGCGTCGCGGGCCATGTCGCTCGCGCCGCGCGATCCGACGACGGTGGAGAAGCGCACAAAGACGGGCGTCTTCGCTGACGGATCTTGCAGGAACTTGGCTTTCGTGTAGGGCGCCAGCGATTCGTACACTTGAAAAAATCCATGAGCCGCGGAGCCCCGCGCATGCACGACGCGCTCGGGAATGCGCTCATGATCGAAATGCGTGATCTTTTCTCGAAGATGAAAATCTTCCAGCAACGACGGCCCACGCTCACCGGCCTTCAGCGAGTTTTGATCGTCATTGATGCGGAGACCTTGATTCGTGGTCAGGATTTCGTCCGCGCCGTCCTCTCGATCGCCGGCAAGATCGCGATCCTTCTCGTTCGTGTCGTTCTCTTTACCCTTCCTCATTGGGTCCCCTCCCGCTGTCGATCATCAAACGCGCCACGGCCCTCAGACTTTCACTGTACTGAACGCGACGCAGGTTCCGTATCGGTCAATGCTTTATTTCGTGTCGGTGCAAAGAGACTGAGGAGCTACTCCCATCCGATGAGTTCCTTCGCTGGCCGGTGAGGGACTGCGCTCCATAATCCACCACAGGAATGGCGCCGTATCGAGCAAGAGTTTCATTCAAAACTGCGCTGCAGGGTCTTTGGAAGCGAGGCGTCGGAAGGGCTGAGATCAGAAGCTCATAAACCGGAGCGGCGCTGGAAGGCTTCTGACGCTATCGTCGTGTGTCCCGTACGTACGTCTAAATGCTCCTTCATTTTCCTTTCTCTTGCAGTGCGAGGCCGATGATGCTGTAGCACTAACCAATGATTGACCTTACGGTAGCGTTCACGCTAAATTTGGGAGAGTCGGGGATCGCAGATTGTACTTCCTCGGACACAGATGTCTCCATTCCGAGCTCAACTTGGCTAGTAATACATCGGGGCGTCAACCGCCTTTTAGACCCCGTCAGCCTGCGAATGAGGATACTCTCCCGAGTTGGGTGAGCGATCCAGCGGCAATTTCCGCCTTCTCAGCGTTACTGTCCAGGCACGAGCCGAGCCACATCGCCGATCGGCTCGCCGAGGTCGTGCGTATCGCGCTTCATCTCGATGTGGCCTACGTCTCCCTTCGGGATCAGGGCGGCGTGCATGAAGCGATCCATGTCGCACCCGCATTTACTGGCGCACGGCCCACTTGGCAGCACCTACTGATCCAGTGGGCCCGCCGCTCTCCAGACCCATCCGACAGTCCTCCATCCGAGGAGAACGGTCTCCGCTTCATCTTGAGACCGATCGGCCCCGATGCCGAATGGGGTTTCATCGGCGCGGCTTGTGGACGCCCCGAATTCCCCACGATGCTCAACACCATGCTCTTAGAATTTATCGCCCAATTCACGGGGTCGGTCGTTCGTGAACAGCATGAAACGGAGATACGTCCGCCGGTCAAGACGTACGCGGCCGCACTCGGGCTTCTTAACTCGCTCATGACTCAGGCCAAACGGCAGAGGGGGCCGGATACCATCATCCCCTTACACCGTTTGCATGCTCGTCTCAGCATGACGCCAGAAGAACTGAAACTCAGCTTAAAGACCCTACGGTTATCCCAGTTGCAGCTCGCGCGGTGCATTTCGGTCTCCCGTGCCGCCGTCAAAAAATGGTGTCAGGGACGAGCGAGAATTCCCGGACCTGCAGTCCTGATCATTAAGCTGATGCTCGAATCACGTACTCCGAATCTGAACGCATAGGCGCTTAGGCACTGCGACCGCGGACTGGTATTCCAGAGATCATTATCGGCTTGAATCGTAGCCAGATTCACTCATGCGCGAGGGAAACCGAATTCATGAATCGCAGAATCTTTTCTATGACTGTGTCACCGCTTCTTCCCCAGTCAACGCCGCCGTTAGGTTTGCAGCCTCCCCTTTTCGCACGCGTCTCTCTGGCGGACCGGTTGGCCGAAACAGGGCAGGGTGTGCTTCCTCAGACTGTCTACGAACAGGTCCCGGTTGATGGCCTGTGCGGCGATCGCGCCTTGTCCGGCGGCGACGATCATTTGGCAGTTGGCCGGGGTCACGCAGCCCGCGGCATAGAGACCGGGTACGCTCGTTTTCAGACAGGCATCGACGACGATCTCCCCCTCCGTGTCGATCGCGGCGCTCACGTCCTCAGCCAGGTCACTGTGATAGACGTCGCCTCGGGTCGTGAAGGCGGCATCGACCTTCACCGGGTCGCCTTGTTCGAAGGTCAGGGCCCGAAGATGTCCCTCGTCGTGTTCCACCAGGCAGATGCGATCCCGGCGGACCAGCATCCGATACTCCTCCAGCCATCCGGCATGGTCCGAATCCCAGGCGGGCTCTGTGCCGTTGGTCGAGATCATCACGCTCGGCGAGAAGAGCAACATGGCGAGCGCGTAGTCCGCTGCTTCATTATTGCGTCCGATGATGACAATACGTTTCCCTTGCACGCGATACGCATCGCAGTCTTTACAAAAAAACAGGCTGTGCCCGAGACATTCTTTGACGCCGGGAATATCCGGAGGAAGATGCGTCAATCCCGTGGCGAGCAAGACTCGTTTCGCGCGATAGTCCGCCTGCCGGCCTTGAAGGCGAAATGTGTCACCGTCTTTCTTGAGGGATCGAATGTCATCCTCGGCGATGTCCACGTGGAAACGCGCCACCTGAGTGCGGCCTCGCGTCAACAGCTCAGTCCCGTCGATGCCGTCAGGGAATCCAAGATAGTTCTGCACATCCGATTCCCACTGGGCCATGGAACGGCCCGAGTGGACCAAGAGTGTATCCCGCCGGCTCCGGCCTAGATAAATGGCGGCCGACAACCCCGCCAAGCCGCCCCCGATAATGACGACCTCACGTACCTTCGTGTTGCTCGTATCAGCTGGATCTCCCATATCACAATCTTTCCTTCGGCGGCTAAGCCTATACGATTGCGCGAGACTGTTCATTCAAGGGCGACGTTCCATCACTTCGCCACAGATTGGCTCTTCTGTTTGGACTTGATGTTCAATGTAGTGGAGGCCGCTACAATCACGCTATGATAAACGCCGCTTGCGTTACGTTAAGATCCTCCGTGCTTTGTCTCCGGTTTGTGAGCTATCCCCGATGTCTCGCACGTGAATCGTCTTTGTCGGTTCGCCCGGCAAGGGGTCGATACCGTAAGTCTTCGCGGGGGTGTGAAATGAGTAGATCCAGGGCTCAAAGCGCAGCCATCGACAGCTGGTGACGACGAAGGGACCTCGGTCGTGCCCCAAGGTCCCTCGTTCTATCGCTTCATGCCGGCGAAACGCCCGTTCCGCTTAGCGGTCCCGTGCCTTTTGAACAGCTTCTTTGCCCGTGTCGATGATGTCACGCGCGGCCTCCCCGGCCTGTCGCACCGTCGTCTTGCCGCTTTCCACGTACTCTTTGCCCTGATCGACCGCCGTGTCCCACGCGTCCCGCCCTCGCTCGCGCACCGACTCAGTGCCCCGCTCGGCATAGTCGCGCAGGGTCCGGCGCAGCTTCGGCCCTGTCTGCGGAGCGATCAGCAGGGCCACGCCTGCCCCAATCAACCCTCCCACCAAAAAGACGCCCATCGCTGACATCTCATTCCCTCTCATCGCAACCCTCCCATGACTTTCGTCGGTTTTATACGGCTTCTTTCCGGCCTCGTCGGAGTGTCTCTCCAAGCGCATCCTCGTACTCCTGCACTCCCAGCACACCGCCCGACACCGTGCTTCCGAGGGTGAGCACAGCCAACACGAACAACCACCACGCAATACTGCCCGTGCGATTGATGGCCGTGGTCGCCGCATCGATCGACTGCTCCTTGACGTTCTGTGCCTTCTCTTTGATCTGGGCAACCGCGCCTAACGTGCCTTGCACGACTTCGCGCGCTTGCGTGTCCGACATGCCCATCTTGTTCACCAGCACATTGGTGGCAGCCTCGCGATCCAACGCCGTCAGCTTTTGATAGAGCTCGGCGAGCGCCGAGTCCGAGACCTGACTTAAGGATTGCCCGCTCTTCGCCTGATCGGCCGTCTGTTTCGCGTCCTTCTTGATGGCACCCGGTTGCAGCTCCGCTTTGCCGGTCGCTTGCAGCGTGGATTCAATCTGCTTGCGAAGGTCCTCTTTGGACACATTGAGCTTTGACAGATCGATGCCGCTCGCATCGGCCAGTTTGCTCGCCGTCTGGCCGACACCGGAACTGACGGCTTGAAGACCGGCGCCAAAAGCGCTAAACAGGCCCCCTAGCATGTAGGCCATCGCAGTGGTCGTGAGCCACGCAAAGACCAGCCACGTCACGCCCCAGACGACGGCTCCGTGCATGATGCCCTCTTGACGCAAGATGGTCCCGGACAGATATGTGGTGACATAGCCGCCAATGAAGGCTGCGACCAGCATGGAGACGGCGGTCCAAATCCCGGTTCCGATGGGGACACCTGACCCGGATTCTCTCAAGTCCACCGACCAGGCGCCGATCGCGAGCCCTAACAAGGTCAAGGCAAGCTGGATGGATAATCCAACCACCATTCCTCCAAACACCGCGCTCCACTTGATCCGGCTGTGCCTCACGCTGCCACTTAGGTCGTTCATTACTTCCATCGTACCCTCCACCTTGGTTGTCTGCTTTTGGATCTGCTGGGACACTATCACCGGTGTTGCGGTGTTTTGCTATCGGGGTCGTCCCAGGAAACGTGTAAGACCAATCTGACAAGCCACTGCCTACGTAGAGCCAACACCCGAGAGACCCATGTTACCATCGACACCGTGTAGGAGCCTCGGGGAGTGGCCGTGTTGCGCAGGCATCGTTTACTCGTATGCCTCCCTGAAGCGGTCGACGGCATCACTCGGCTGATCGCGCCGATCTGCCGAGCACCGAGTTCATCGAGGGACGGCAGGGTGAGCCGTCTGCGTGTCGCGTTGGAGTGCATCGCGAAGGGTTTTCTTAACGCGCCTAAAATGATCGCACATAGAGGAGCACCTGCCAGGCTTCCTTCTTCGTCAGGACGAGAGGTATACAACGGCAGTGGACGCTGCTTCGACACTTTTTTCCCGTGGTGTACAGTGCCGTCAGAAATCCGGTTTAATCGCTGTAAGTAAATGCAACTTATCCCTTTTCAAAAATAAACCAGAATCGTTTTCTCAAGGCGTCTCTCGCACCTAGTAGAATGGATCAGCCATTCGCTCTACAATCATCCGAGGAGGTTCACATGCTGAAGCACGCAATTCCCATAGTCGCCCTCTCCCTGATGTGCCTGACAGCTGGTCGTAGTGCGGCCGAAGAGCCCCAGCCCACTTCTACGCCGGCAGACGGATTTAACATCCATGTTATGGCGCCCCATAAATTCGAAGATGGGACCGTGCACGGCCCGTATCACCATTACTGTAAGCCCATTTCAGCAGAGGTCCTCCAGTGTTTGCTCTTCGAGTCCACCGAGCCGAATGCGCGCCTCACCGATATAGAGTACTTTATTGCAAAGCCCATCGCTCGGGAGCTGCCGTTGAAGACCTGGAATAAGTACTATCATGACCATGAGGTTGAGATCGCGACGGGCCGCGTGCAGATATTAGACATGCCGGAGGACAAAGCGAAGGAGATCGGCGCCGCTGCCGCCAAGACTGATGGCATTATTTTTCATTTGTGGGAAAAAGGTTCACCGGCGCCCACGGGTGAAGTCGGCCATCCCCAGGCCGTTGGACATAAAGAGCGCACGAAATAAGCCTGCACGGCTCGGAGCAGGGGGGTCGCTGCGAGGACGACTCTCCCTGCCATGTCTGTATCACCAAACTCCCTCGTCCGGCTCGTGAACTAGGACAGAAAAAACCTCTCCAATGGTATGACTACGAGGGAACATAGTTGAACCCCATCAGGGCACTCAAATGAATAAGGAATTTGTCATCATGGCGATCGATGTCAAATAGTACGTTGGTGTGATGCGGGCTGGTTCCCAGGTGGCAGCGATATGGAACCTGATCGCCATGGTTCATGACCGAAGTATCCTGTTTACATCGCCGCCTATTCATCCTTCCAGCCATCGTCGCTGGTTTCTGCCTTTCAACGCCTCATATTAACGTTCGTGAGGAAGTGAGGCTGGGGCCATCCGACTGGTCCACAAAATTCGAAGCGCTTATGCGGCGCACCATCTTGAGGCTGATCGATAAATAGCTGTGAGTTGCCGGAGATGATTATGGACGGACACGGGAGCGGGGAGATTTCTCGACGATGGTTTCTGGTGCGAGCGGCAAGCGGCGCGGTGATTGCGCTCACGGCCGCAGACCTTTGGTCATTTGTCTGCACGGCCACTGCCGACGACCAGACTCGCGATCAACCTTTGATCACCAGGGTGGAGCGGCCACAGGATTTAGAAACGCCGGTCTCGGCGTTCATGTCCTGGCTGACTCCAAACGATCGCTTCTTTATTCGAAGCCACTTTGGACCGCCCAAGGCCGAGAGCCTCAAGGATTGGCATCTCCATGTGCAAGGGAATGTCATACAGCGGCTCACGTTGTCGCTCGCCGACCTGAAGCAATTTGAAGAGATTACCCTGACCGCCGTGATCCAGTGCTCCGGCAATGGGCGCGCGTTCTTTCATCCCAAAGTGCCCGGCGCACAGTGGGAGCGAGGCGCGGTCGGCAACGCCACTTGGACCGGCGTCCGATTGGCCGACGTCCTGAACCGCGCAGGATTGGGAACTGCGGCCCATCATGTCCACATGTTGGGCGCGGACCGACCGCTCTTGCCTACTGTCCCCTTGTTCATCCGAAGCATTCCCGTCGAGAAGGCCCTGCATCCGGCGACGCTGTTGGCCTATCGGATGAATGGAGCACCCTTGTCTCTGTTGCACGGTGCGCCGTTGCGACTGATTGTGCCTGGATGGGCGGGCGATGCCTGCGTGAAGTGGCTCACGCACCTGAACGTGCAGGAACTTGAGGCGGAAGGCTACTTCATGAAAAACGCGTATCGGATGCCACGGTCCCCGATTACGCCCGGAACCCAGCTGAAGCCGTCGGAAACCCGGCCCGTTGAGGAGATGCCGGTGAAATCGATCATAGCGCGACCTGAGAACGGTGCGAGCGTCACCGGTGGAGAGGTGCTGATTCAGGGCATCGCATGGACCGGCGACGGCGAAATGGTGCGTGTGGACGTCTCAATGGATAACGGGCGCACCTGGCGGGAAGCCGAACTGATCGGCAAACCAACACCGTATGCGTGGCGGCTCTGGCAGTATCTTCGGCAGGGAGTCCAACCGGGAACGCAGCGCGTGCTCTCACGCGCCACCGACAGCCATGGGCATGTTCAACCGATGACGACGCCGTGGAATCCAGGCGGCTTCTTGTGGAACGGCGTCGACCGCATTGACGTCACGGTCACGGCGTCATAAGGAGCGACGATGGTCCGATCATGCCGGCGCCGGAGAGGAATGTTGTCGGCCTTCGCGTGCCTGATCGTGATTAGTATCACCCTGACATCGGCGCTTGATGGCGCAAGGGGTCTGGGGATGGAAGGGGGCGGGGAATCAGCGACAGGAGATCTTGAGGCCCTGAGCGTGCTCCACGCCCGGTGCGCGGTCTGTCACAGCACCGACCTCATCACCCAACAACGTCTCGATCGGGAGCAATGGACGACGATCGTGAACAAGATGGTGCACTGGGGCGCGCAAGTGTCGCCGTCGGAGCAGGAGATGCTGCTGACCTATTTGGCCGCCCACTATCATCCCGATGCAGCGCCCGCGCGAGTGAACGAAGGAACCGGACAACGGTCGGGGCATTCCCCTATTCCGGTTCAGTCTCTACCCGGCGAGGCACAACGAGGAGAGGGGCTCTTCGGAAGGAATTGCGTGGCTTGTCATGGGATGCGCGCCATGGGCAGGATCGGTCCGAGACTTGCTGCCAACCCGATTCTCTTCGAGCGCGAGCGGTTCTGGGAGACGGTGCTCGAAGGCCGGGGCGCCATGCCGCCCTGGCGCGACGCGCTGACCGTGCAGGAGATCGCGGATATTCAGGAGTGGCTCAAGACCCTCCGGGAATAGTAGAAGAGGCATCCGATGTCGTGGAGCCATTTCCATGAGGATTCCCCGCTTCAGCGTCCGACCGGATCGACGCGATCCTCGAACCGGTCTCAGTACTCAGATTCAGCACTCTTTTTCCGGGTCGGCATTCCCGTTCTGGGCAGTCCTTTCGCGCGGGGTTAGCCCCATCGTTTTTGTGCGAAGTCCGACAAAATTGTCGGGTCGTTAAAACATCGCTCTCCGAACCTGCCGATTTACCAAATCATTCCACATGGCATCCGAGTTGCTCAATCTTCGGCATGGAGGTGATCATGAACACGATGATTACGGACAATCCGACTCTGTCATCCACCGAGCGACGGTTGATCCACGCGTTGCGAACATCCGGTATATTCACGCTCGACGCGCTGTCGACGCTCTTCGATATGAGTTGGGGGCAAGCATTTTTGGTCGTCGATCGATTGAGCCGGTCTGGCCATGTGGCGTTGCATCGGACAGACTCAAGCGAATATCTCGTCTCAATCAATGCAGCGATGTGCACGGCTAAGCCCGCGTCGGGAGCGGGCGCATGAACAAGATCGAAGACCTGAAACGGGAGCGTGACGGCCTCGATGTCCGGGATGCCATCGCGGAGTATGCGCGGACCGGCTGGGAGTCCATTACCGAGGACGACGTGCACCGCCTGAAATGGTACGGGCTCTTCTTGCGGCAGCCGACACCTGGATTCTTTATGGTTCGGGTGCGTATGCCCGGGGGCAAGACCGGCTCCTATCAACTCCGGGCGCTGGCCGAGATCGCCTCGACATACGGTAATGGGGTGCTCGACCTCACGACACGTCAACAGATGCAACTTCGGCAGATCCGGATCGAGCATGTCCCCGCGATCTTCAATAAAATGCAAGAGGTGGGGCTGACGTCGTTGCAAACCGGCATGGACAATGTGCGGAACATCATGACGTGTCCCGTGGCCGGGCTCAGTCCCGATGAAGTGCTGGACGCAAGCCCGTTAGTCTCCGCCTTGACGGAGGAACTGATCGGTAACCGCGCGTACAGCAATCTCCCGCGGAAGTTCAACATGGCGGTGACCGGCTGTCCGGATAACTGTCTCCATACCGAAACGCAAGATCTGGCCTTGGTGCCTGCGTATCAGGAATGCGATGGCGTGCGGGTGGGGGGATTTAATGTGCTCGCCGGCGGCAAGTTGGGATCAGGCGGCTACCGTATTGCGGGTGCGCTCGATGTGTTCGTGGCGGCGCCGGAGGTCACGGAAGTGTGCCGCGCCATCATCGAGGTCTATCGGGAACATGGGCCGCGCGACTCCCGGAATACGGCTCGACTGGCCTTCTTACTCGATGACTGGGGCGAAGCACAGTTTCGAGCGGAGGTGGAAGCGCGCGTCGGGCGTCCATTAAGTCGGTCAGGGGTGAGTGCCAGGAAGTCTACGGCTAAGGATCATGTCGGCATTTATCGGCAGAAGCAGGTTGGGATGAACTATGTGGGTCTGAAGGTGCCGGTTGGGAGGATGACTGCTGATGACCTCACGGCGCTCGCGGCGCTGGCTGAGCGCTATGGGACGGGCGACGTACGACTGTCTCCGGCCCAAACGATGATCATTCCCAACATAGGCGATCGTCGTATCGGGGATTTGGCGGAAGAGCCGTTGCTCAAACGGTTTGCCTATAATCCTTCTCCTATTATGAATGGCATCGTCAGCTGCGTCGGCAATGACTATTGTAATCTGGCGGTCATTGAAACGAAGACACGGGCTATGCAAACCGCCAAGGCGCTGGACGCCAAGCTCGGCAGCCGGCTGAAACCGCTGAAAATGCACTGGTCCGGCTGTCCCGCGGGCTGCGGGAACCATTTGGTGGCCGATATCGGACTCGTTGGAAAAAAGGTGAAGATTGAGGGACGGGTCGTCGATGCCGTCGATGTCTATGTAGGTGGCCGCTCCGGCCCCGATCCGAAGCTCGCGATGAAGCTCTTAGAAGATGTTCCTTGCGATGCCCTCGCTGGAGTGCTGGAAGGCATTGTGCCGTTCCACTCACGCGAGAAGATGCATCGGCCACGTCCGCCACGCAAAGTCAGTTCCAGCAGTAAGGCTCCGTCGGCCAATAGTGCCGCACTCCCTCAGCCAATTCGTTAAGGCTCACTCAACATGCTTTCACAGTCGGACTTCTTGTCCGATTTCGGACAAGCTGTTTTTCCCCCCTGCTTTCTTTGAATCTCTTCATCTCATCAGGCGTTACGATGATTCATTCGGGTGTACTCTCCCCCACGCTGTGACCAAACGCAGGCGGGTGTGACCCTCCAATGTTGGGCTAAACGCTCCATCCTATTGATATTATGGTTGCTCGCTTTCTCAGCGGGCACGGCGCGGCGCTTGCATTAGGGGCTCCATATTGACGCTCGTAACGTGAATGGTTTGCGACTGAAATGGTTCGCGACTGAAGAAAGGAGCTTATCATGGGAAAGGGAGTGCTCTTGTGGTTTCTAGGCGTCCCGTTCAGCTTGCTCGTAATCTTGTGGCTCGTCGGGGTCCTTCGATAGAAGGCTTTGGACATTTCACTACTGGGACAGTTCACCTAAAGGAGGATGCACTATGTATGACAGAGATTATGAAAGCGATTACGCCGGTTGGTCTGCATTTGTGGCAGGAGCGTTCATCGGCGCGGGCGTCGCGCTGTTGCTTGCGCCGCAAACCGGATCGGAACTCCGTGGCATGCTGCGCAGCTATGCATACCGAGCCAAGGACGAAGTGGTGGATCGCGGTCGGGAAGCGTGGGACACGGCGGTCGAACGCGGGAAAGATTATATGGAGACCGGTCGGGAGGCGGTGAAAGAAGCGGGTCGTTCGGCCCGTGACTATGTGGAGACCGGAAAAGAAGCGATCCGAGGTGGAATGGACAGCGGCAAGGAAGCCATCCGCAGCGCAAAGGATTCCATCAAGGAAGCCGGCAAAGAAGCCGGGCGCGAGGCGACGCAGCATCGGAGCTAGGTATCTAAACTAAGGAGGCATATTATGTGGAGGAGTCTATCGGGGTTGGTGGTCATCTTCGCAGTAATGGGACTTGTCGGCTGCCAGTCAATGACCGGGAAGACGGCCGGCGAAACTGTGAGTGACGCATCCATCAGTACGGCGGTGCAAAGCAAATTGACGAGCGATCGTGTTTCGAACTTCACACGG
>JBDUAJ010000185.1:0-5246 GCA_040004695.1 Nitrospirales bacterium
CCGTTCGGCTTGGGCAGTCGCCCCCCCAAACATAACCTGTCCTTTTTTTGCTCGCCTAGCCGCTTGTGCCGGCAAAATATTGCCGCTGACGACTGCGGTCGGTGTCGCCGAAGTATTGCCGCCACCATGTATTCGTCGTATCGAGGTACTTAAATTTTGTTTCCTCCGGGTCGGATTGGCGGGCTGCCCATTCCCGAAAGGCATAATGGTTCCACAGCCGCATGTATTCCCCGAGATAAATATCGGCCACGCGCGTGTTGCCGCGAATAACCAGCATGTTCTCGTCATTGTCAACGGTCGACGCATCGCTGAAGTTGGCCGAGCCCGTAATCACGAGAGGATCAACGCCGAGTGGATCGACGAGCATGAACTTGGTATGAATATACTGAACATGGGTGTTCAACCCCGGCAGCATCTCCTTCACCCAGCGATCAAACTTATTCGTTGTGAGTCTATTGCCGACCGCACAGCGATTTTCTTTCATGGCCCTGAGTATGCGCATGTCTTTTTCAGCAGCAGCCCTCTTCGCCTGGGGAACTCCGGGTGCGAGCAACTTGTCCAGCATCGCGTACCGGAGCTTCGCCGTGCCGTGTTTATAGACATCCAGAAATACTTTGTTGATCCCGAATGCGAACGTCATGAACAGGGCGTCCTGAGCTCCGTCCGCCAGGTGGGCATACCAATCGAGCGCCGCTCGCGTCACTTGAGGACTGAACACGGTCATCGTGCCCTTCGGCGGTGAGTCCTTCGGAATGGTGTTCATCTGTGACAACTGCGTGCGCAGCGCCTGGTACGGTGGGTTAACGGCAATCAAATCCCAGCAGTCCCGATAGGCTGCCGCCACCTCCGCATCGTCGACAATGTGCACGACATTGGACTGTCCGAACACGCCGCCCAGCGAGAAATTGGTCGAGCCGGTCAGGACCGCCTGCGGCTGATCCTTCTTAAGCAAGACGATAAATTTGTGATGAGAAATAGGAGGCGTCTTGACGCCTGCGCGGGTCATTCGCTCGGTACAGAGCGACTGGACTTTCGCCGTCTTGGCAGTGGAACGATTCTCGTCCCGCGGGAACACGACGCCATGTGCATCGGGAGGGTTATTGGCCCCATCGTACACGATTCGAACATCGACGCCTCGCTGATGCGCGACACGTAATGCGCTGGCGAACGCGGGAAGGCGAAATTCATACGCGGCAACACGCAATCCCCAGTCCCCGTTTTTGGCACGCGCTGTAAATGCTGTGATGGCCTCCATCGCGCCTCGGGAAAGCCATTCCCACCGCTTATCGGTCGGATCGGATACATCCGGCATTCTGTTCTTAAAACGACGGGCATATTCCTGGGAAGCTGCGGCGCCCCGGTTAAAGAACACGTCCTGGTCCCCGCCCTGCTCCGATTCCGTGGCGATGTCAATCTCCACCGCCTTGTACGTCGTGAGCTTCTTAGGACTGCCGCGCAGAGCTTCGACACGATACGTGTAGCGGCGGCCAGGCTTCGCTGAGAAATCAGACCAGGTGAATCCTTGAATCGGGTGTTCATTCGTCGGATACTTCGAGCCTGGCGCAAAACCGGGATCGGTTTCCTGAAACGTCTTCAGGCCCTCCAACCAATAGGCCTCGTCTTTCTCATGATCCGTGCGGTGTATGGCAAATCCAAGATGACCGTCGCACTCACTCCGCTTCATATCCATACCGAGAAGCACCACATACGACCCAGCGATGCCTTGAACCGTCAGTCCTTGACGCGTCTTCCGCTCCCTCATGTGCATGCCTCCATTGCGACTTCATAACAGACCATGGTGTATTGTTCGTCAATCGACACTCGGTGCAACACTTGCCATGTAATCGTCGGCTGGAAATCCCTTAATGTAGAAGCAGAGGTGGCATACTACAACCCAGTCTGAAACGCTCACTGAACAAGACCAATCCTTCCCTTCCGACCTGATCCATGACGCGAGATGTTCCAAATGACCGTCTTTACTTCTATAGACATCGAGGATGTCAAACTGACCCGCTCTGATCTGGAAAAGAAAAAGAAGTACGCTCGCCGGTCTACTGTTGTCCATGAAGCTGCAACGTCCTCTCGATCACCGCGTGAGACATCTTCGTCATTGTTCGTAATTCTGATCTAATCCCGCTCGCAGGGCAGCAAAGGACCACTCGCGCTTTCATCAATGCGATGGGGCATTCAGTCTTGAACGACTCAGCAGCCAGGTCAGATACCCTGCGGCTGCGAGGTCATAGGTCAGGCAGAACATCGGCCACCACACGGGCACACCCGGGTTGGATATGAAGTGGTGGTGGACGAAGTCGAAGACGCCATGCGCAAACAAACCAGCGACAACCAACCAGAGATTGAGTTTGAAGCCCATAATCGCGATGAAAAGGAACCCCGCCTATGACCACAGACTCCATGATCAACGCCTGCACCGACCCACCCATCACCGCAAATAAGCCGTAATAGGACGCGAGGACGATCATCACGGTAGGATAAAAGGCACGATCGCGGTCAAAGCAGACGAAGGTGGCCAACAAGGAAACGGCCAACGCTAAACAGGCGCCTACAAAATATTCCAGATTCGTTCCTCGGTGCGCTGACGCTCACGTTGGACGTCACGCAGCCATAGCGGCGATACGACGTGGCGCCGGTGCGGGACCGGGGGGAGGGGCATGTCGAGCCTCATAGCCACCTACGCACCCGCGAGGTGTACGTCACAAACTGCTGCCCGAATAAGGAGTGAAGCGCCTTTTCCTCCGGTTCGATTTGGAAGCGGTTCATGTAGACGATGAACGCCGGAAGAAAGAGGAAGGCCAGCGCGTTCGACAAGAACACGGCCCACCCGAGCAAGACCAACAGAAAGCCGAGATACATCGGATTGCGTGTCAGCCGATAGATGCCGGACACCACCAACGAGGACGTTGAGTCGGGTTTCATGGGGTTGATGGTGGTCCGCGCTCGCCTGAATGAGGCAATCCCCAACCCGCTGATGATGGCGCCTGCGACAGCCATACTCACTGAGAGAACATCGCGTGAGGGAAACTCGAACCCGAATGCCGGCATGGCCCACGAGGCGAGCCACATCACCGCAGCCATGAGGAGAATAAGCGCGAGCGGCGGAATCTTCAATTCAAGCACCTGCATGGCGTCCGCTCCGAGCCAGAATGTGAAGAAGAAACCCGACGCGCATCGCGTCAACCGGCAATCCGGCTACCCGGCTACACAAAGATCAGGGGGGAGGTGAAGCAGCTTACCCTTCCGTCACTCTATTAGCCAACTGCACGATCTGAGCGGATAGCCCGCTCGGCCTGAATTCCGAATAACGCCACGATCTTTCGAAGCTACCGATTCAGCGGCTTGAACGGCGTAGCGGGATTGTATCGGTTGATCGGATTGAGCGGGTTATCGGGATTGACCTGATTGATGGGATTGAACGGATTGTTGGGGTTCAGCCGGTTGAGAGGATTGGCCGGGTTGCCGGGATCGACAGCGTTAATCGGATTGAAGGGATTCTTCGGATCGATCGAGTCGAGGGGATTCAGCGGATTGTCGGGACGGTACCGGTTCATCGGATTGAAGATGTTGTAGTCGCGCTCATACTTCTCATCGAAGCCCATCGGCGCCCGCTTCATAGGAGGGCTCGCAGGCAAAGGCTGCGTCGGGGTAGTGAATGGGAAGCTCTGCATGCCGCCACCGTGATCGACAATACTGCCCGCCGTTCCGTGACTATCGTGGTAGGTCTTGACGCCCCCCAGCTCAACAATCGTCGCCGACTGCCCCGAACTGTTGTTGTACATCGAGAGGCCGCCGCCGAGATCGAGGACTGTGGCGCTTTGAGCCAGAGCTGACGAAGCGACCAGGACGGACGCGAAGGCAAGAAGGAATGTCATGGGTGGCCTCCTAGTGAGGAGTAGTCAGGCAAGGTATTGTACTGCGCACGATATGACGTTTCAATCGGACGGGGTGACGTCGAGTTGCGCACTATGGTTTAGGAACTTCGAGATCTTTGCAGATCTTTTGTGCAAGAACGTCATTAATTTCTCTATGGCAGGGAACGGTCGATGTTTTGCCGGCAGAGCGGTTTACATAAACGCTGTGATTGCCAGCCCTCGCGAAGAAGCTGGGCACCGTGATGCTCAAGGTGGCGGATCAAATCGACCCGCTTCATGAAATCAGGGCGAGAGGCTCACGGATGACGGTCTTGTTACGTAAGGTTTCCTCGGCCAAAGCGCGATTGGCCACCAACACTAATTGGACAGCTTCATGAAGGTTGGTGCGTGCTTCGTCAAGCGTCATTCCTTGGGTGTTAGCCCCAGGTAGCTCCTCAACAAAAGCGATATACCCTTCAGGCACTTGTTGGAAGACTGCAGTAAGCTGCTCTTTCATCGCAACGATCTCCTTGGCGAAGGAGTACAGCAGAAGTCTCGTTTTAAAACCGTGGTCTTTGCGCTCCATGATACAAGAAACAAGATTGCCGCCCATTGTCCTTCTCAGGGTTCCGCCTCTTCGATATCCTCGATCGACTGCTTGAGCGCAGCGACGAACGCGTCCGGATCAGCCAGGTCGTGCTCGGTCAGCTGGAATTCAGAGACGAGGACTCCGTCTTTGTCCACAAGCATCAAACGATAGCCTGGTTTCACAACGCCTAGTATCCCCGGCCCGTGCTGCCACCGCGTCCCATGCGATCCAGCGGGAGCGCGTCATACCGTTGCTTCAGATCCTGATGCTCGTTGAGATAGCCCTTGACCGCCGCCTCATCGGCGAAGACCTCCGGACTGCGCTTTCGATACTCCTCAACGGTCAAATCATACTTCGCCAACTGCGTGCTGAGTTTCGCGTTAATATCCGAGCCCATTTCGCGCATCTGCTCAGGCGACGGCCGCTCCCCTTCCTTGAACCGCTCTCCACTCGTAAAATAGTTCGTCATCATCTCACCGATATCAATGCGAGCCTTCACGAACTTTTCCACCTCCGCCGGTTCTGCAGCAAAGCCGTGGCCCGCGAACAGCACGACAGCCAAAGAGACTCCGATAATGCTACGCGTCAGATTCATAACCATAATTTCCCTTCAGAATGTAGTAAAGAAATGCGGTCAGTCGAGCAGCATCCATCATACCATCCCGACCATTGTAGTCACCCTCATACTTCTCATCGAAGGTCATCTGCAGTTTCCTGGAAAGGTCGCCTGAAGACGGCATGGGAAGGGGACGGTTAATCGCTGATGTCCCATGGCTCTCTTCGGACAAGTT
>JBDUAJ010000028.1:0-17617 GCA_040004695.1 Nitrospirales bacterium
CCCGCCTCAGAGCGCTTGGCTGGACGCCCACCCTGTTATTTGAAGAAGGATTGCGAGCGACCATCGACTGGTACGCGCAGCATGCCGCCTGGTGGCGAACAATCAAGAGCGGGGAATTCCGAACATACTATGAACAGGCCTATGGGGAACGACTCAAAAGGGGGTAAAGTGGTAGAGGGTAATGGGGTAGAGTGCTCGAGGGGAGTAAGTGAAAAAATGATAAACAATCGGCTTGGCTCATCAGTTATTCTTTGCTGCTTTAGGCTCTTTCCTGATCACTGTACCCCTATACATCCATACCCCCTTACCCCTTCGTAATGATGCGCATCATAATTACCGGAGCAGACGGCCAGCTTGGCTTGGAATTGCAGCACGCGCTCAAGAACCAGACGATCATTCCGTTCGCGTGGCCGACTTTTGATCTCCTGAAGCCCGACGCTGAAGAACAGATTTTCGCTGCGACTCCCGACGTCATCATCCATACAGCGGCCTACACCAATGTCGACAAAGCCGAGCAGGAGCCGGATATTGCCATGGCAGTCAATGCCGATGGAACTGAACGGGTTGCCCGGGCGGCCGATAAGGTGGGCGCACGACTGATCTATATCTCGACCGACTATGTGTTTGATGGGACAAAAGATCGTCCATATGAAGAACGGGACTCCACGAATCCACTTGGTGCATACGGCCGCTCCAAGCTCGAGGGGGAACTTCGCGCACTAGCCTGCTGTGCGAATACGCTGGTCGTGCGGACGGCATGGTTATACAGCGCGCACGGTGCCAACTTCGTCAAAACCATTATGCGTCTGGCGCGAGAACAGCGGGAACTGCGGGTGGTCAATGACCAGCATGGCTGCCCTACTTATGCTGGTGACTTGGCTCACGCGCTCACGCGTATTGTGAATCTTCCCATAAAGGGAATCGCGCATGCAGCAGGATCGGGTCATTGCACCTGGCATGAGCTAGCTTCGGCTATTGTGTCGTTCATGGGCGTGCCTGTCGAAGTGCTCCCGATCTCGACACAAGACGCCAGACGCCCTGCGCCCAGACCGGCGTATGGAGTATTGGGCAATCGAATACTGGCCGAAGCTGGGATCGCCTTGCCACTCTGGAAAGATTCACTCGCGCGATTCATGTTGGAAACACGTCCACACGTCTCTGCTTAGATACGAGCAGCACCGGTTGCTTCATTTCGCAGGACCGCATAAACGCCTACATCTAAGTAGGTATCACATAAAAATTCATGTCTTGGTTGCTCCTCTGAACATCGTCTGCTAAGATTCCCCAGGCCTCGATTATCTATGCCAATCTCTCGCGTACGGAAAAATCAAAAGCTCGGTCTGTCCATTCAACCCGTGTTAAAGCGCATCCGTTTATTCGCGACCGACGTAGACGGCGTGCTGACGGATGGGGGGATGTACTATACGGAGTCGGGCGACGAGTTGAAGAAGTTCAACACGCGAGACGGCATGGGTATTAAATTATTACAACGAGCAGGCTTGATCACCGCGTTGATTACACAAGAAGAGACCAAATTGGTGGCCAGACGTGGTGAGAGATTGGCCATCCCTGAAATTCATCAGCGGGTCTTTGATAAGCTGCCGCGGTTGCGAGACATTGCGGCGCGCTATCAGATCGAACTCGACGAAGTGGCCTATATGGGCGACGATGTCAATGATGTGGAAACGCTTCAGGCGGTGGGATTTTCTGCCACGCCGGCTGATGGAATGCCGTCGGTGAAAAGGACGGTTCACTATATCTGCCGCCTCAAGGGTGGAGAAGGTGCCGTACGGGAAGTGGTCGACATGATTTTGGCGGCTCAGCGGCCTCCCGTGAAGAAAGTCAGGGCTGCCACGCGGGGAGAAGAGTGATGTCGCTCAACCCTCATCTATATGCCGTCATTCTTGCGGGCGGAAGCGGGACGCGGTTTTGGCCGCTGAGTCGTCATCTCTATCCCAAGCAACTTCTAAGAATTATGGGTGGCGAGACCTTGATTCAGCAAACGATGCGCCGCGTCTTAGGCTGCGTCACCCCGGACCATATCTTAATTTCCACCAATGCCTTGCAAGCCGAGTCCATCCGCTTCCAACTCGCTGAATGGAAGGACGCGCTTCACAACAACTTTCTCTTAGAACCCGAGGGTCGCAATACCGCACCGGCGATTGCACTGGCGGCCTATCACGTCATGCAGCACGATCCAGAGGGGATCATGCTTGTCCTGCCCGCCGATCATGTCATCAAGGAGGACCGACGATTTCAGGCAGCGGTCTCCTTGGCGACTCGACTGGCGGCAGACGGCCATCTGGTGACGTTTGGTGTGAAGCCGAGTAGGCCGGAAACCGGCTATGGATATATTCAGCCGAATCGAAGAATTCGCCTCCGTCAAGCGCGTACGCTGGTTGGTCATCCAGTCGCGCGGTTCGTCGAAAAACCGGATGCGCCGACGGCCAGGCGTTATCTCCGCTCTGGGAATTACTATTGGAACAGCGGGATGTTCGTGTGGCGTGCCTCGGTGATTCTGGAGGAGTTGGCACGCTGTCAGCCCGCGCTGACGCGCGCCGTGCAGGCGTTGGCGCCGATGGCACAACCGAACGGCGTCTCTGAGGAGTTCACACGCGCCTATAAGCAACTGCCGTCGATCTCCATCGACCACGGCGTCATGGAACGCTCGTCGCGAGCGGCCGTCATCCCCGTGACCTTTACCTGGTCCGACGTCGGCAACTGGAGCAGTTTGGAAGAAGTGGCCGCACTCGATCGGAACCATAATGTGGTGAGTGGAAACGTGGTGGATGTGGAGAGCCGCAATTCGGTGCTTTATGCCGACCAGCGAGTGGTCGCCACGATCGGTCTGTCCGATATGATTGTCGTCGACACGGCGGATGCCACCTTGGTGTGTCCGAAGTCGCGGGCACAGGATGTCAAAAAGGTTGTGGCAATCCTGAAGAAGCAAGGCGCCCCGGAACATCTTGAACACCGAACTGTATTTCGCCCCTGGGGATCCTATACGGTTTTGGAAGAAGGTCCAGGGTATAAAGTCAAACGCGTGACGGTCAATCCAGGCGGCCGGCTCTCGCTGCAACTGCACCATCGACGGAGTGAGCATTGGGTGGTGATTGCAGGAATCGCCCGAGTGACGTGCGGTGACAAGGTGTATGATCTTACACTTGGACACAGCACGGCGATTCCAATGGAAACACAGCATCGATTGGAGAACCCTGGCTCAGAGACGCTTCATATTATCGAAGTGCAAAACGGGCCCTATCTCGGGGAGGACGACATTGTGCGGTTTCAGGATGACTACGGCCGAACGCCCCATTGATAATTGGATGATGGACAAGTAAACAAATATGGCGTTATTTCGAGAGTATGATATCCGAGGGGTCGTCGGTCAGGAACTCACGGAACCCGTGGCCGAGCAGATCGGACGAGCCTTCGCAACAGTCGCAAGAGTTCAGGGCGCCAAAACAGTGACAGTCGGACGTGACGGCCGGGACAGTTCCCCCGTATTGCGCGATCGGCTGATCCGTGGCCTTACCGCCGGTGGCTTGGATGTCATCGATATCGGGATCGTCCCCACGCCGGTTTTATACTTCTCCCTGTTTCATCTCAAGGCCGATGGTGGCGTGATGATCACGGGTAGTCATAATGCCGCCGAGTACAACGGGTTCAAGCTCTGCCTCGGAAAAGATGCCTTGCATGGCGAAGACATCCAGCAGTTGAAAAAGGTCATGGAGGCCGGCAAGTTTTCATCCGGGGCCGGGCAGGTGACGGAACAGCCGATGCTGCCGGAGTATCTCGCGTATCTGAAAAAGAGTTTCGCCGCGGTGAAGGGCGATTCGCTGCACGTCGTCATCGATTGTGGCAACGGGGCGGCAGGGCTTGTGGCCGAGCAGGCGATGGAGCAGCTGGGTTGCCGGGTCACCGGATTATACTGCGAGGTGGACGGCAAATTTCCTAACCATCATCCTGATCCGACTGTGGTGGACAATTTGAAAGATCTGATCAGCACCGTGAAGGAGACGGGGGCGGACCTGGGGATTGGCTATGATGGCGATGCCGACCGCATCGGGGCGGTGGACGAGCAGGGCAATATTTTGTGGGGTGACCGGCTCATGGTCATTTTCTCGCGCGATATCTTAGCGAGCCGACCGGGAAGCACGATTTTATCCGAGGTCAAGGCGTCGCAAAGCCTCTATGATGATATTCGAAAACATGGCGGTCGTCCCATTATGTGGAAGACCGGACACTCATTGATTAAAGCCAAAATGAAAGAGGAAGCCGCCGTGCTGGCAGGCGAGATGTCGGGGCACATGTTTTTCGCGGACCGCTACTTCGGCTATGATGATGCGATCTATGCGTCGTGTCGACTCATTGAAATTCTCGCGAAGACCGGCAAGCCGCTCTCGTCGCTGATTGCGGACCTCCCTGACACCGCTGTGACGCCTGAGATTCGCGTGGATTGTCCGGACACGCACAAGTTTGAGCTGGTCGCATGTGTCCAGGCCCGGTTGGTGGAGCAAGCCAAGTCCAAGCGGCCATTGCCGGGGTCGGGACTCACCATTCGGGATGTCGTGACGATCGACGGAATCCGCGTGAGCTTTGATGACGGGTGGGGCCTCATCCGTGCATCCAATACACAACCTGCCCTGGTCCTGAGGTTTGAAGCCTCGACACCGGAACGTCTGGGTATCATCCGAACATTAATTGAATCTGAGCTGGAATCGGCGAAGCGTTCGCTGGAAAGGTAACCACGGGACTGCGATCGTTATACCGCCGCGCCCGAAGACCAACCCGTTTGTGGCTCGTCCCTATTCTGATCGGACTCTTCCTCTGTCCGGTTGACTGCGTCTACTCTGATCCAAACGCGAGAGAGGATACTACTTCGTCGGGTCACTTCGCCACGGGGGAACGCCTGACGTATGCGCTCACGTTCCTTGGAATGCGGGCCGGGACCGCTGTTATGGAGGTCCAGGAAACCGCGCCCATAGCAGATCATGCCACCCTGAAACTCATCACGACGGCAAAATCCAGCTCTGCCGTCACGAAATTCTATCCGGTCGATAATCGAGTCGAGTCCATTGTCGATGCCGAAAGCCTGACGCCGTTCCACTTGGTCTTTACGCGGCGCGAGGGAAAGAAAAAAAACGACTTCGACGTGACCTTTCATCATGCGGAAGGCACTGTGCTGTCGATTAAAGATGGTGTCAGTGAGACGTTGACGATTCCGCCCGGCACCCATGACCTGATTTCCTGCCTGTATTACATTCGTAGTCTGCCATCCATTCAACTCGGCTCGTCGGTCGTGCTGAACCTGCACCATGATAAGAAGAACTATCGAGTGGAAGTACGCGCGGAAGGGGTTGAAAAAGTACAGGGGTTACGCGGGGAGGTGGAAGCCATCCGGCTGTTGGTCATCATGCCCTTTCAGGGACTCTTTCTCAATGAAGGCAATATTCGCGTGTGGTTGACGAATGACGCGCAACGTGTCCCTCTCATGATGAAGGCGAAAATCATCATCGGATCGGTCGTCGCTCGGCTGATCCGTTAAGCGCCTGCCAGGGTCGGCAGTCTCATGGTCTTGCTTGTAACGTCTGATTGCGCCTTCTTTTCGAAAACCTATATAATTGCAAAATTCCTATGGCAGGACCGGTATGTCTTTATCACTCACGACCCTAGCGGCCCATCTCCTCCAGCAGCGGACCTTTCACCCCGCTCTGACGAATGATCTTTCAGTCGTCATCGGGCACCTGGCTCTAGCCGGTAAGGTCATCGGCCGAGAACTGAGCGAAGCGGCATTGCATGGCGCGCTCGGCCTCACGGGTGAAACCAATGTGCAAGGTGAAGGCGTTCAGAAGCTCGACGAGCGGGCCAACGATATTTTCGTGCAGACGTTTGAAGGCCAGGGCGGCGTGGTCCGGGCCATCGTGTCAGAAGAAATGGAAAAACCGTGCAAAATCGGAGGGCAGGCCGGCGGTCGTTCTGGAGAACACGTCGTCTTTGTCGATCCTCTCGACGGGTCCTCGAACCTCGATGCCAATATGACGGTGGGGTCGATTTTTTCGATTCATCGCGTGCAAGGCCAGATTCAAACGGATCTGGAGACCGGGCTGCTCAAGCGCGGAAGTGACCAGCTTGCAGCCGGCTATGTGCTCTATGGGCCCAGTACCGTTTTGGTGTATACCTGTGGGGCAGGGGTCCATCAGTTCACGCTTGATCGAGGGATTGGAGAATTTGTCCTGTCGGGGAGCCGGTTTAAGATGCCGGCAAGAGGAAAGGTCTACAGTGCCAACGAAGGGAATTATGCGAAGTGGCCTCGTGGCGTGCAGCGATTTGTCGATTACCTTCGCGACAAAGATGCGGCGACGGGGCGGCCCTATGCCTCTCGCTATTCCGGTTGCCTGGTCGCCGACGTGCACCGGTTTCTCACCGGTGGCGGCGTGTATTTGTACCCTGGGGAAATCAGTAAACCAGAGGGTAAACTTCGATTGATGTACGAAGCGGCGCCGCTTGCGTTTATTATCGAACAAGCGGGAGGTCTCGCCAGCACGGGCACCGAGCGGATTGGCGATATTACTCCCTCGGCAGTCCACCAGCGCGTGCCGTTAATCATCGGCAGCCGCGAGGATGTCAGCCGCGCTGAGGAATTCGTTCTAGACAAGCGATAACACTGCCCTAAAGACATAGAGACTCTGTTGCGTGCGTGATGAACGCATCACGTGTAATGATCACGTCTTCATCGGAGGTTGAATTATGACACATCGTGTCCGCGAGATTTTAAGCTGGTACGGAAGCGATCATCCCGGCACAAAAGCGAATCTGGCACGGTTGTTAACGCATGGCAAACTCGCCGGTACCGGCCGATTGGTGATTCTCCCTGTCGATCAAGGCTTCGAACACGGGCCGGCCAGAAGTTTTGCGCCGAATCCGGCCGGGTATGATCCGCTCTATCATTTTGAACTGGCCATCGAAGCCGGTTGTAACGCCTATGCCGCGCCCCTCGGGTTCCTAGAGGCAGGGGCCGACCAGTATGCCGGTGCGATTCCGCTGATCCTCAAGCTGAACAACCATGATGTCTTGCACGATGAGAAAGATCCTCTGTCGGCGGTGACCGGCAGCGTACAGGATGCGCTTCGTCTCGGCTGTGTGGCCGTCGGCTTTACGATTTATCCGGGATCTGCTCACAGTACCCCCATGTACGAGCAGTTACGTGACATTGCCGAGGAAGCGAAAGCGTGCGGATTGGCCGTCGTTGTCTGGTCGTATCCTCGTGGGTCGGGCCTGAGCAAGGAAGGCGAAACGGCCATCGATGTCGTCGCGTATGCCGCGCAGATCGCCGCGCAGCTCGGCGCCCATGTCATTAAGGTGAAATTACCGACGGACCATCTCGAACAAGCGGCGGCCAAGAAAGTCTATGAAAGCGAAAAGGTGCCGATTAAAACCTTGGCGGATCGGGTTCGCCATGTCGTCCAAAGCTCCTTTAACGGGCGACGTATTGTGATTTTCTCCGGAGGGGCCAAGAGCGCTGATGAGAATGTGTTCGAAGAGGCGCGTGCCATTCGAGATGGCGGGGGCTTCGGATCCATCATCGGCCGCAATTCCTTTCAACGCCCCAAGGCTGACGCGATTAAATTTCTACAAACCGTGATGGGCATCTATGTGGGCGAGAATCAGTGATCGCTGCACTATGAAAAGTGAAGAGCTGATTTCGTGACTTCAGCGATCAGCTTCGGGAGAGACACTTGAACGGATACGAATCGCCCAAACCATCAGAAGGCCGCCGCAGTAGATCGTTCTGGGTCAGCCTGCTTTTGTTGGGAGCCGGTGTCGTCATCGGATTGGTGGTGGCGTCAGATTTGGGATGGTTGCCGTTCGGTCATGCGGTGCCGGAGCCGAGTGCCGTACCGAGCAGTGCGCCGCCTCCAACCACCGTGGCCATCCCGCCCGCTATTGTCCCGGGCTCGGATCAAAACTTCGTGCGGGTATCGAAAGCGGTGACGCCCGCGGTTGTGAACATTTCAACGACTCGGCAGGGGCGCGAGGGCGGCGGGCAGCATGGCACCCCGTTCGACGATCCATTCTTTCGTCGGTTCTTCGGCGACGAGTTCTTTCGTCGGTTCGAGGCGCCGAGAGAGCGAAAGGAACGCAGCCTGGGGTCCGGCGTGATTGTCGATGCCAGTGGGCTGATTGTCACGAACAACCATGTCGTGAGTAAAGCGGACGAAATCAAGGTCATGCTGGCGGATAAACGCGAATTCAAGGCCAAGCTGGTCGGGACGGATTCCAAGACGGATCTCGCGCTGCTGCGAGTGGAGGTCGATGGCCTTCACACGATTCCGTGGGGCGATTCCGATACACTGGAAGTCGGCGAATTCGTCTTGGCGGTCGGCAACCCGTTCGGACTCAACCAGACCGTCACTATGGGCATCGTGAGTGCGATCGGACGGGCGAGCATGGGCATTGCCGAGTATGAAGATTTTATTCAAACCGATGCGGCGATCAATCCGGGCAATTCGGGTGGGGCTCTGGTCAATGTCAGAGGAGAGCTCATCGGCATTAACACGGCCATTTTCAGTCAAAGCGGCGGCAATATGGGCATCGGGTTTGCCGTGCCGAGCGCCATGGCCAGATCTGTCCTGGAGCAATTGGTCAAGAGCGGGAAGGTCGTGCGCGGATGGCTAGGCGTGTCGATTCAGGACCTGTCACCTGAACTGGCACAGCAGTTCGGCATTACCGAGACGAGGGGTGTCCTGATCAGCGAGGTCCTGGACGGCAGCCCTGCGAAACGGGCTGGTCTCGATCGTGGTGACGTCATTCTGGAGTATGACCGAAAGCCCGTCGAGAGCCCCAGCCAGCTCCGCAATGCGGTCGCCCGCACCGGAGTCGGGAAGAAGGTTACCATCAAGTATGTTCGAGACAAGCGAATGAAAATTGTCGATATTGCCATCGACGAGCAACCCAAATCCATTGCGAAGGCCGGCGGTGAAGAGTCAGAAGAGTCCGCGAGCTCGGCGGGACTCTTATCGGACATAGAAGTTCGGGACATGACGTCCGAAGTGGCGCGTCGACTTGGACTGTCCAATGTGGAAAAGGGAGTGGTCATTGTTCAAGTTCGTTCGGGCAGTGCGGCCGAGGAGGCCGGCTTGAAGGAGGGAGACCTGCTGCTCGAGCTCAACCGGCGGCCGGTGGCCAACCTCCGATCCTATGAAAGTGCGGCGTCGCACGTGGCAAAAGATCAGCCGATACTCCTGCTCGTCAAACGCCAGGGTCGCACGCTGTATATTACGCTGAAATCATAACGACGCATTATTCATAGGAGCAACGGTCTTGGTGGAGTCAGTCACATCGAAAGGGGGTGCAACGATGGTACGACGAATCAGTTTCGTCCTCCTCAGTGCCCTTGCGGGAATGGCCCTCTTCCTGCGAGGAGAAGAGCCCAACGGTGCGTTCTTACTTCAGGGCTTTGCCATCGGCGCCACAACCGGCGGATTCATCTTGCTCGGTGAATATGCGCTTCAGCGATTATCCTACGGCGTGGTGGTCGGCGGAACGCTCGGGCTGGCGGTTGGACTCTTACTCACCGGCTTAGTTGAATGGGTTGGGAGTGTCGTGTTTGATGTCGAAACCGTCCTTTTTCATATCACCGGGCTGGTGTTTTTATTAGGGCTTCCTTATTTAGGTCTTGTGCTTGGGGCAAAATTCGGACAAGAGAAGATTGCCAGTCCGGTCAAACGTCCGGAGCACGGTGTCGAGACACTCAGTCGAAAGATTCTCGATACCAGCGTGATCATCGATGGGCGCGTATCAGACCTGGTGGAAACGGGATTTTTGGAAGGGACTTTTTTAGTGCCTCAGTTCATCTTGCATGAGCTGCAGCACATTGCGGATTCTTCGGATTCCCTGAAACGTGCCCGTGGACGACGCGGGCTGGACATTTTGAATAAAATTCAAAAGATGGTCGACGTCGACGTGCGGATCATCGACGATGACTTTCCGCATGTGAAAGATGTGGATTCTAAGATCGTCGTTCTGGCCAAGAAAATCGGCGCGAAGGTCATTACCAACGATCTGAACCTCAATAAGGTGGCTGAGCTGCAAGGTGTACGCGTCCTCAACATCAATGAATTGTGCAATGCGCTGAGGCCCGTCGTCCTGCCTGGTGAAACCATCCGCGTCTTTGTGCTGAAGGAAGGGAAAGAAGCGGGGCAGGGTGTCGCCTATTTGGACGACGGGACAATGATTGTAGTGGATAACGCCAAACGGTGCATCGGACGCAACGTCGATGTGATGGTCACGAGTGTCCTGCAAACCACGGCCGGACGAATGATTTTCACACGACTGAAAGAGGAAACTGAGAAGGAGGAGTTCCAAAGCGCGCGTGGCTAGTGGTCAGGAAGGTGGAGTCAGGCCGCCTCCTCGCACCGTCGCGGTGGTTCCTGCCGCTGGGCGTGGTCTTCGCATGGGGGGCTCCACTCCCAAACAATTTCTGACCCTAGATGGCTTGCCGATTCTTGTGCACTCCCTTCGTATATTGGAGAATGCGCCTGCCGTCAGTGAAATCATTGTGACCGTGCCGGCGGCCGATCGAGAATACTGCCTCAACGAAATCGTTGCCCGCTACAGGTTTCAGAAGATCACCAAAGTTGTGCCCGGGGGTGAGCAGCGACAGGACTCGGTGCGCCACGGGCTTGCCGAACTTGATCAAAACGCCGACGTCGTCCTCATTCATGACGCAGTTCGCCCCTTCCTTACGGCGGACATGGTTGCCCGAGTCGTCGATGCGGCGGCTCAGCATGGAGCCGCCATCGTGGCCATACCGATGCGGGATACTATCAAGCGGGTGGGAGTCGATGGTTTCATCGAATCGACGGTCGACCGCAATCATTTGTGGTTAGCACAAACACCGCAGGCCTTCCAGCGTTCACTGCTGCAGACGGCCCACCGCAAGGCTCAGCTGGAGAAATACCATGCGACAGATGACGCTCAATTGATGGAATGGTTCGGACATCGCGTGGCCATTGTCGAAGGAAGCAGCGAAAATATTAAGATCACCAGGCCGGAAGATCTCGGGATTGGTGAGGCGATACTAGCCGCGCGGGAAAGACGTTAATCGTTATTCGTGAATCGTGAACCGCAAGACACACGTTGAGATAGGAACAACGATGCGCACGTGGCCAGTTCGATTCTAGTGTAACGAGCCTCCGGCGATGAACGATTTACGTGTAACGAATAACGAGGGTTAAAAATGAGAGTTGGATTCGGCTATGACATTCACCCACTTGGCAAGGGACGCAAGTTGATATTGGGCGGTTTAGACATTCCGCATACACAAGGATTGGTCGGCCACTCAGATGCGGATGTATTGGTGCACGCGGTGTGTGATGCCATGCTGGGGGCCATGGGCGAAGGTGATCTTGGACGTCATTATCCGAGCTCCGATCCCCGGTACAAAGATATTTCAAGCCTCCGACTTCTCGATGATGTGTCCGGGATGCTGACCAAAAAAGGATTTCGACTGGTCAATCTCGACACGGTCATTATTGCGCAGGCGCCACGATTGGGTCCCCATCTGGATGCCATGCGGACACGGATCGCAGAGGTCCTCAAAGTCGAGGGCACTCAGGTCAATGTCAAGGTCAAGAGTGGCGAAGGTCTGGATGCCGTTGGACGAGAGGAAGCCATTGCGGCGCAGGCCATTTGTGTTATCGAAACCGTCTGAAAGTCATAATGTCATAAAGTCGTAACGTCCTTCGATCATGAAGATAGAACGCTTTGAAGATATTCGTGCATGGCAGATGGCAAAAGATTTGGCGATAGCCGTGTATAAAACAAGCGAGACTGGCCCGTTCGCAAAGGATTTCGCACTACGGGATCAGATTAGAAGGGCCGCTATCTCTGTGATGTCGAATGTTGCCGAAGGGTTTGAAAGATCTTCAGACAAAGAATTTCAACGATTCCTCTTTATAGCTAAAGGCTCTGCCGGAGAACAGCGAAGTCAGCTTTTCCTGGCCACGGATCTTCAATACATCACAGTCAATGAATTTGAGAACTTGAAGATCCAAGCTGAAGAGGTATCAAAGACACTGTCTGCGTTTATCACCTATTTGTATGGCGATAGAAGATTATAGTATTAGTAGTGTAACGGTAGACTTTATGACCTGATGACTTTATGACATTCAAGACATGATGTTTTCTTCGATACGACAAGACTTGCGCGCGGTATTCGATCGGGATCCGGCAGCCACTAGCACGCTTGAAGTCATTCTGACCTATGCAGGCTTTCATGCGCTTCTGGCCTACCGCGTGTCGCACTGGCTTTCTACCCATCACATACCGTTTCTGCCCCGGGCGATTTCCCAGGGGGCGCGAATCTTGACCGGCATCGAAATCCATCCCGCGGCGATCATCGGAAATGGGTTCTTCATCGATCATGGCATGGGTGTCGTGATCGGCGAAACGGCGGAGATCGGCGATTACGTCACACTCTTTCAGGGCGTCACGTTGGGGGGCACCGGCAAGGAGCGAGGCAAGCGCCATCCGACCTTAGGGAACCACGTCGTCGTGGGAGCCGGGGCAAAAATCCTTGGCGGCATCCGAATCGGCGACAACGTCAAAGTGGGGGCCAATTCAGTCGTCCTGAAATCCGTGCCCGCCAATTCGACCGTGACCGGTGTGCCGGCCCGCGTGATTAAAATGGAAGGCAACCGCCTCCCGGAAGCCACCATGGATCACATTAACCTTCCCGATCCCATCGCGGATCGCTTCTTGGCGCTAGAGCAGGAAATTATTGAGCTTCGCAAAAAACTGGAAAATCGGCAGGATCGCTAAGGTAAGCATGGCGATACAATGAGGACATTGTACCGTGCGAACCAGCAGGAGCGAACCCGCATCGTGGATCAGGTAGCCGCGGCATTAGCGCGTGAACCCAATATTGCGTTTGCTTATCTGTATGGTTCATTTCAGACTCCCGATTCTTTTCACGATATAGATATCGGGATTTATTTGACTCGATGTAGGCCTGGCCTAGACACGATGTATGCTTTGGACCTGACCCAGCGCCTTGCCGACCTCATTTCCTTTCCAATCGATACTCGAATCCTCAATGATGCTCCCGTGTCGTTTCTCTACCATGTCTTGAAGGGCCGACCACTCCATATTCAAGACGAGGAACTTCTGACGAGACTCATGGAACAGGTCGTTCGGCAATATCTCGACATGGCTCCATTGTTGAGACAAAGCACACGGGAAGCCTTCGCAGGATGAGCTTGAATGCCGACTTGATTCGCGCTCGGTGTGTCGAGATCGAAGAATCAGTCACCCGCCTTGAGGAATTTCGAGGACTGTCGCTCGAAGCGTTTGTCTCGGATCGTGATGCCTTGGATGTCGCTTCCTATCGACTGTTAATCGCGATTGAGGCATCACTGGCACTCTGCTATCACGTATCCGCGAAACGTTTGCGTAAAGTCCCGGAAGAGTATGCGGAGTGTTTTGGCTTGCTCTATGAGGCGGGACCGATTTCCGAGGGCCTCACGAAGCGTCTGCAGCAGATCGCCCGCTTTAAAAATCTGCTCGTCCATGTGTACTGGAAAATCGACCATAGTCGGTTATATACAGTGATTCGCGATGATCTTGGCGATCTTCGTGTCTTTGCCTCCCCGCCATGGCGCAGTTGGTGTAATTTTCACCAGGCTGGCGCCCTCTCCTAATAATTGACCTTCACGAGATACAATCCATGCGGCGGGGCGGTGTAGCCGGCGGCCCGGCGGTCTTTGGCTTCTAAAATAGTCTTCATCGCGTGTGGTAATCGCTTTCCCTGGCCCACTTCAACCAGTGTCCCCACGATGGCTCGGACCATCTGTTTCAGGAATCGATCGGCTTCGAGTCGAAGGCTGACGATGTCACCGCGTTGGATAATTTCTAGACAGCGTAGATCGCACACCTTCTTCTCTGTGTCGGCTTGAGGACCTTCAAAGGACCTGAAATCGTGTCGGCCCGTCAGGAGTGCTCCTCCTTCCCGCATGTGCTCGACCTGTAAGCCGCCCCAAAGATGCCACGCTCGCTGTCGTTCTAAGGCCGAGCGTGCGCGACGGTTCAAGATGCGATATTCGTACAGTTTGCTCTGCGCCCAGCGTCTGGCGTTGAAACCATCAGGGACCTGTTCAGCGGACAGCGCGCTGATATCCGCCGGGAGCAGGGCATTCAGCGCGCGGGTCCATTCGTCCGGCGTCATCGGGCGATCGGAATGAAAGCTTGCCACTTGGCCGAGGGCATGTACTCCGGAATCGGTACGACCGGCGCCGATGACGGGAATGTCGGTTTGGGTGATGCGGTGAAGGGCGGTTTCGAGAGCCGCTTGTACCGTAGGGTGGTCGGGCTGACGTTGCCATCCGGCATACGCAGTGCCGTCATACTCAAGCGTCAGTTTATAAGTAGCCATGGAGATGGGGTAAGGGGTAGTGGGGTAAAGGGGTTTGGTAGTTGAGATAAGGGGTAATGGGATAAAGGGGTAGAGTGGTAGGGAGGTGACGGTGTATGGGGTAAGCGGAGATAGACCTGATTCACTTCACCTACCTCTATATCCCTTTACGCTCTTACCCCATCTTGCTGGCCTTACCTCCATACCCCGCTACCCCTGTACCCTTTGCTTCGCCGTTTGGAGTGGATGGATGAAGGCCTTAATGCCTTCGAAGATGCCTTCGGCAATGCGGGTGAGGAACGGCGTGGCTTTCATCAGCCGTTCCTCGGTCGGATTCGAGATGAAGGCAATTTCAGCCAGAATACTCGGCATCGCGGTGAATCTCAGAACGTAGAAGGGCCCTGCCTTGACGCCATGATCGATGACTTCGTAATGGGAGTTAAGATGACTGACCAGCGCCTGCTTGGTGGACCAGGCGAGTTCCAAGGACTCTTCCATCTTTTTCGTGGTCAAGAGATCGGCCACCAAGTATTGCCACCCGACGCCGGTGCTCTCGATGGGTGTGCCGTTTTCACGCGCGGCAACGGCCAACGCCCGGGGATCGCTGGCTTCCCCAAAATGGTAGACTTCCAATCCCTTCGTCCCGCGTTGCGGATGGGCGTTGACGTGAATGGAAACGAATAAATCGGCATCCTGTTTGTTTGCAAACTTGGCCCGATCCTCCAATTCTACGAACACATCGCGATCGCGCGTCATGACGACCTGTGTGCCCAGCTGTTTTGTCAAGAGGTCGCGAAGCAGGAGACTCACCTTCAAGGTAATGTCTTTCTCGGCGGTCCCGCCACGTCCGATGGCACCAGGATCTTTCCCACCATGGCCCGCATCGATGACAATGGTCTTGATCTCTCGCTGCATCGGACGCCTCGCCGGAGCGGCACGCGAGGGGCTGACGATGGCAGGTGGTGGTTCAGCGGCTGTCGTCGGTTGAATCTCTTCTGCGGAAATTTTGTTATAGACATCGACGACGAGGCGGTAGGGATGATTGAGAGGCAGCAGTTTATAATCGCTGATTGTGTCCAGGTTCAAGGAAATCATAATGGACTGGGGGCCGGTACGATTCGATGGCGCAATCGCGACGTCCTGGGGCAGCTCGCCCTCGTTCAATTTCGCCTTGGCCATTTTGCTCAGGAACGCATTGTGAAGTTCGATAACGACGCGATTGGATGCCTTTTGCCGATGTTGAGTGAAGGTGATGCTTCGCTGGAGATCCAAGACGATGCGAGTATGGTCCGGATACGGGGTCACGCGTACGTCTTGGATGACGGCTGCAGTCGCAGGCACCTTTGAGGACTTCCGCTTCGTCTTGAGCGCGGGAGACCTGTGCATGGAGAGATCCTGATACCCGTCGTACGAAAAGTGTGTTGGTGCCGACAGGACAGGCGATACCATGCCGACGTGCAGCGCGGCGATGAGCAGGAGTTGCTGTAGCGCCATGGCGAAGGGACCCCGCATATAATTAGTGGTTTTCTCAGATGTTCTGCTGCTTGTCAAGGGCAGCCCGGGAGTAAAGGGGTTCGACGTTCGATGTTCGAGGTTCGACGTTCTGTGAAAGAATGTTCAGATTTGGGTTAGAATGTCTCCAAGGCCGAATTGGCATTCCATATCTTGAACGTCGAACTTCGAACGCCGAACCTCGAACCATTCTTATGCCGACCCATCTGATCATCGACGGTTATAACGTACTGGGAAAACGAGGTCAGGTCGGCCCTCATTCTGAAATGGCGCGCGAGCAATTTGTGCAAGAGCTCATACTGTATCGGCAACGAAAGGGCCATGCGATCACGGTGGTCTTCGACGGATGGAAGCAGGGCCTTGGCTCCGAGCACCGCGAACATCGCAGCGGCGTCGACGTGATCTATTCAAAGCGAGGCGAGCAGGCGGATCAGGTGATTGGACGATTGGCAGCGGAGTTCGGTCGGTCCTGTGCCGTCGTGTCTTCAGACCATGAAATTCAACGTTTTGTCAAGACACACGAGGCCTTTGTCATCAGCGCATCGGAGTTCGAAGCGCGACTGCGAGAACGGGTGACCTCGAAACAACGGATGGTATACCGCGGGAAGGATGCGGAAGAGGATGGTCCGCCGAAGCGAGATCCGGCAAAGAAAGGGAATGCGCGGAAGTTACCCAAAAAACTCCGGCGGCGAAATCAGCAGCTCAGGGGATTTTAAATAACCGCTGAGCGTTCCGAGTCGTGATGTCCCCAATCTCCTCGACAGAGACGGCCTTCAGTTCTGCGATTTTGTCGGCCACGAACCGGACATGCGCGGGTTCGTTGCGCTTCCCACGGTGGGGCACCGGCGTCAGGTAGGGACAGTCCGTTTCGATGAGAATCCGATCGAGAGGCACGGTCTTCGCGATGTCCCGCAGCATCGACGCATTCTGAAACGTAATCACACCAGAGAACGACAAAAAGAAGCCGAGGTCCAGCGCATCTTTCGCCAACCAGGCATCCCCCGAAAAACAGTGGAACACCCCGCCAATGTCCGCCGCGCGCTCTTCCTTTAAAATGGCAATCGTGTCTTCTTGCGCCTCACGCGTATGGATCACAATCGGCAGACTCAGTTCATGGGCGAGGCACACCTGTTCGCGAAACCGTTCGCGTTGAAGCTTAGGCGGGGAGTGGTTGTAGTGATAATCCAGCCCGATCTCACCATAGGCCACGACTTTGTCGTGTTGTGCCAGGCGGCGAAGGTCGTCGTACCACTCATCAGCGATGTGTTTGACTTCATGCGGGTGCACGCCAACAGCCGCGTAGACGAAGGGATGGCGACCCGCTAAATCGACCGCGGATCGACTCGTCGCAAGATCGCATCCGATGGTGATGAACGTCGAGACGCCGGCATCCTGCGCCCGCGCGATGATGGTGTCGCGGTCGTCGTTGTACCGAGCGTCGTCCAGATGCGTGTGCGTGTCGATCAGCATGAGCGCGCATGGTACCACGACGCCCTAGCGGAATGTTGAAAAAGACCTCCAGCGGCGTTCTCGCCTCGCCGAAATCCTCAACGTACCTCAGAGGGTACGCTTCCGGTTTCGTCTTCGGGCTGCGGCCTTGCTGGCGGCCTTTTTGAACATTCCGCCAGAATAAAGGTGTCCAAGTACCGCATTCGTGCGTATCTCGTGTACTCTCTGCTTCAGCCTCAATGT
>JBDUAJ010000029.1:0-17616 GCA_040004695.1 Nitrospirales bacterium
CGGACGAATGGGAATGTGACGCGCGCGGCGGAAGAATTGGGCATTTCACGCCAGGGCCTGCATGAGTCGATACTCAAGTATGGCCTTCAGGTCAATGTAGGCGAACCCACTTGTAGCTCTTCCTAATGGATGAGTGCTGTAGGTGTCTGTCAAAGCCCTATACTGATATGCCGACAATAATGGCCTGTGCATTCGGTTGGCGCGATATACGCACAAGTTGTTAGGATTGTGTCCCACAATGTGTTCCATGTTTTCCCGATGATGGTTGTCCCACAATCTGAGATATGGTGTGGCAAGCCGTGACGGTATTCACATTAAGGAGGACAGCATGGGTAACAGGATTGTCTCTATTGTGTTGTTGACAGGCACTGTTGTGATTGGAAGTGTAGCTGCAGGGTGCACGACCCATACTAATGAGCGGGAGGATTCCCGCCCTCCTACCGTCATCCACAATGAGACGACACCGCCGTCCTCAACCGTGCGTGAGGGAGCCCGTGAAGGTGCGCGCGAAGGCGTCCGGGATTCTACCGTCCCGCGTTGACAGCCGGAGGATTGGCGAGTGAAGGCCTAGAAATAGAAATGAGAAAACTCGGCATGCAGAAGGTTGAATTGGTTGTGCTGATACCCTATATAGTTTCAAATAGTTCCTGGTGGTGACGTGACGACCCGCAAGAGAAGGGACCAGAATTATTGTATTGCAGCAGAGGGGCCGGTATGACATTTCAGAGACGGCCTCGGAAAACGTTGAGTCTCGGTGCTCTTCTACTCTGTTTTTGGTTAGGGACTTGTTTTGCCGGGGAATTGGTTGATCTTAATTCTGCGACGCCCGACCAACTCAAGCATCTGCCGGGAATGACTGAAGGGTATATCATGATGATTGTCGGGGCGCGCCCGTTCCAGTCAAAAGAAGATCTGGTTGAGCAAAAACTTCTTCCCCAAGCGACGTATGATCAAATCAAGGACCAGATTTTCGTCAAAGGGGGCTCAGCTAGGTCATCCCCACCTGCAGCCATTCCCATGCCACCCAGCGTCAGGTCAGGTGCTGAATCAGGCGCGAGGGAAGACTCCGAGATGATCTCACCCTCCGCATCCAGTCCTGCACATGTGTGCATTAAAGAAGAGCGGAGCAAAAAACGCCTGTGCGGGGAACTTATCCGGTAGCGACTTATTCTCTATCTAGACTTCTATCTAGAGACCTCTATTGAGGGTGGTGTGCGACGGTTGCCGGCTCTCCTGTTCAGTCCCAAGGGCGATGATGGTGTAGGAATACGTAGTCATTTGACTGACAGACAGCCTACATCATTTTCTGACTTATCTTCCGCAGCCTCACAGAGTATGCTCGTTATCTTACAACCCTAATGGGAGGGGCTCATGATTCGAGTACTGATCGCAGACGACCACACGGTGGTGCTCAAGGGACTCAAGCAGGTCCTGTCTGATACGCCGGATATCAGTGTTGCGGCAGAGGCCACCACGGGACAGCAAGTATTGGACTGGGTACGGACGAAGCCGGTGGATGTGGTCGTGTTGGACATTGCGATGCCCGATGGCAATGGGTTGGATGTGTTGCGCACACTGAAACGGGAGCGTCCCAGTGTGCCGGTCGTCATTTTGAGCATGCATTCGGAAGAGCAGTATGGCGTGCTGGTCTTAAAGGCCGGGGCGTCGGGCTATCTTACGAAAGAAAGTGCACCGGCGCAATTGATTGCGGCGATCAGGAAAGTCATTACGGGTGGGAAATACATCAGTCCCGCGCTGGCCGAGAAACTCGCCTTTGATTTGGAAGCCGATCCGAACACTCCTCTTCACGAACGGCTGTCAGCGAGGGAGTATCAAGTGCTTGGTTTGATCGCGATTGGAAAGACGGTGGGAGAAATCGCCGAGTCGCTATCATTGAGCCCGAAAACGATCAGCACCTACCGTTCTCGCATTCTCGAAAAAATGAAGATGCAAAAAAATGCCGAGCTGACTCATTATGCAGTCCGTCAAGGGTTGGTCGACGCGCTGAAGTTTAAGGAACATGCGGTTCCGGCGAAACGGCCCGGCTGAAAAAGCGCCCGTCAGGTATGATCTCGAATAAGAGCGGAGACGGTAGGAAGTACGACCTCCGGCGCAATCCGTTTGACCTCTCCGGTTTTTCTCTCTTTCAACTCGACCGTTCCCTGCGCGAGGCCCTTCTCGCCGATAATCAGGTGGTAGGGCGCACCGATGAGATCGGCATCATTGAATTTCACCCCTGCCCGTTCATCGCGGTCATCCCACAGCACTTCAATTCCGGCTTGAGTCAGCGAGTCATAGAGCGACCGAGCGGCTTGGGTGATCTGAGCCGACTGGCTCAAGGGCAGTAGATGGATATGAAACGGAGCAATGGGGATCGGCCAGATGATACCTTTCGCATCATGGTTCTGCTCGATCGAGGAGGCCGCGGTTCGACCGATACCGATGCCATAGCATCCCATCACGGCCGGCTGCTCCTGTCCTTGCGGATCGAGGAATGTCGCTTTCATGGATTGGCTGTATTTGGTGCCGAGCATGAAGACGTGCCCCACCTCGATGCCTTTCGCGACTTTCAGCGCTCCCGTCCCGCGAGGCGCCGTATCTCCGGCTCTGGCATTTCGTAGATCGGCGAACCGCTCCACCGCAAAGTCGCGCTCCCAGTTCGCGTCGAGATAATGCGTATCGGCTTCATTTCCGCCGACCACAAAATTTGAGAGCGCTTTGACCGCATAGTCCGCCACAATGCGAACCCGCGGTAGCCCGATCGGTCCGGCAAAGCCAACGGGCGCGCCGGTGCTCTCCGTTACTGTCTTGGCGTCGGCCAATTCCAGGTCCATCACTCCGAGGACCTTTTTAATCTTGATCTCGTTGGCCGTGTGATCTCCCCGAACCAAAATGGCGACGAGTTCTTTCGCCGCCTTGTAGATGAGCGTCTTCACGAGACGATGCGGTTCCACTTTCAAGAAGGCGGTGACCTCTTCAACCGTGCCGACACCGGGCGTCGCAACTTTGTTCAACGGTCGGGGAGCTTTCAACGGCGTATCCGATGAGGGCAAGAGTTCCGCCCGTTCGACATTGGCGGCGTACGTGCCGTCATCGGTGTAGACGACCGTTTCTTCTCCCGTGTCAGCCAGCACCATAAATTCATGAGACGAGGAGCCGCCGATGAGCCCGGTATCCGCCTCAACCGCACGAAAGGTCAGTCCACACCGTGTGAAAATCCGGTGATACGCATCGTACATGCTTTGGTAACTGCGCTGGGCCCCCTCCTCATCCCTGTCGAAACTATAGGCATCCTTCATGATAAATTCACGCCCTCGCATCAGACCGAAGCGAGGTCGAATTTCATCGCGAAATTTCGTCTGAATTTGATAGCAGTTCAATGGAAGTTGCCGATACGAGCGAACTTCCCGGCGGACCAAATCCGTCATGACTTCTTCGTGGGTCGGACCCAAGCAGAAGTCGCGCTCATGGCGATCTTTAAAACGGAACAGTTCCTTGCCGTAAAAATCCCACCGTCCGGTCTCACGCCAGAGTTCTGCAGGAGACGCGATCGGCATGAGTATTTCCTGTGCGCCGGCTCGGTTCATCTCTTCCCGCACGATGCGCTCGATCTTGCGGATCACGCGTAATCCCATCGGCAGGTACGTGTAAATGCCTGCGGCGGTCTTCCGAATCATGCCGGCCCGCAGCATCAGCCGGTGGCTGACGACCTCCGCTTCGCCCGGATCTTCGCGCAACGTTGGAATCAGCATTTGAGTAGTTCGCATGGATGTCCTTTAGCTTTCAGCCATCAGCTTTCAGCCGTCAGCTGAGAAATGAACGGACTTAAAAGTAGAGAGGGTGAGGCGGGATTATATCCTGAATGCCTATCTTCTTAAAGCTGAGAGCTGGCAACCTGGAACTTAACGCTCAAGGATGCTCAAACAGGCTATCCAACAAGGCCGCAGGCGAAGTCAAAGCCGGAGGCGTAGCCTCTGTGGGCTACGTTGAGGACTTTGACGAGACGAGAACGCAGTTGGGAGCCTGTTTCAGCATCCTATTACCTTGAAATCAGGCGTTCGATGTCATTCCACAGCGCAAACACCATAATGCCGACGAGTAAGAACAGGCCGACTTGCTGCGCAATTTCGCGTTGGCGTTCGCCTAACGGTTTGCGCAAGATGCCCTCAATGGTGAAGAACAGCAAGTGTCCTCCATCAAGGATCGGTATCGGCAAAAGATTGAGCACCCCCAGATTAATGCTGAGCAAGGCGATCAAGGAAATGACTTTGGAGAGGCCCTGCTGTCCCACTTCGCCCGCCATATTGGCAATTGTGAGCGGTCCACCGATATTTTTGCTGGAAATCTCCCCCGAGAGCATTTTGTAGACGCCGACGACAGTCAGCTCCGTGAGAGCCCACGTGGCTTCGACTCCACGGAGAGGGGCCTCGAAAAGATTGTGCGCGCGTATCATCAAGCCGCCGGGACGGGAAATGCCGATCCGCCCGACCTCGATGGTTTTGCCGTCAACCTCCACTTTCTCCGCGGAGGGGGTGGCTATTAAATTCAGGGTTTGGCCATTTCGTTGAATCTGAAACTGAAGCGCCTTCCGTGGACCATTCCGTACGGTCGTCGCCATCTCCGACCAGGTATGAACCGGTTGGCCATCGATGCTGATCACCCGATCTCCTTCTTCAAGGCCGGATGCCATGGCAGCAGATCCGCTCATGATGGCCGTGATGATCGGGGCGTTTTCTTCAATGCCGATCGAATAGGCGGGTTCTTCTTTAGCCGTCTCCTGACCGGGCAGCGGGGCCGGCGTGACGATGATCGCTTTGATCTGACCGCCTCGGCGGACATCCAGCGTCAAGGATTTTCCATTGCTCTTTGCGACGGCTTCTTGTACTTCGCTCCGGGCCGAAATCTCCTTCTCGTTCACCCGCAGTATCCGGTCGCCTATTTGGAGTCCGGCCATCTCAGCCGGTGAGCCCGGACGAAGCGCTTCCACCTCGGGAGACAATTCCCGGAATGTGGGCATGAACAGGGGTGAGCCGGTCGCCAGCCATCCCGTAAAGATGAGAAAGGTCAGCAGAAAATTAAAACCGGGACCTGCCGCGACGATGAGGAACTTACTGCCGAGACGCTGATGGGAAAACGATCGACGTTTTTCTTCAGGCGTGAGTGCGTCGGTTTCTTCTTCGCCGAACAATTTGACATAGCCGCCGAGCGGCACTGCTGACACGAGGTATTCCGTTTCACCGACTTGGCGGCCGAAGAGCTTCGGTCCAAAGCCAAGGGAGAATTTTAACACTCTGACGCCGACCCATCGTGCAGCCAGAAAGTGACCGAGTTCGTGGAACGCGACCAACACACCCAGCACCAGCAGGAACCATCCGATCTTTTGTGTAAATATCCAAACGGCGTCAGGCGATAAGGCGAATGCGGACAACACGATAAAGACTCCTTATAAAGATGGCTATCAGCTCAACGGACTGCGGAAGGCGCCAGTGAACGTATCAGCATGCCGGCCTTTTCGCGGGCCCATCGGTCGGTATCCAGTGCATCATCGATGCGGTCGACCTCTCGCGGACTATGCGCTTCCATCGTGCCTCGAATGACGTCTGCAATATCATGGAACGCGATCTGTTCCTGTAAGTAGGCCGCCACGGCCACCTCGTTAGCAGCATTCAGTGTGGCGGGCATTGTTCCGCCGACACGTAACGCTTCATACCCCAACCCCAAGCACGGGAAACGATCGTGATCGGGGCGTTGAAATGTGAGCTTGCCGATAGCGGCCAAGTCCAACGACGGGAGATCCAGCGCCATTCGAGCCGGATACTTCATCGCATAGGAAATCGGCGTCCGCATATCGGGCAGGCCGAGTTGAGCGATCACCGATCCGTCCGTGTATTCTACCAGAGAATGGATGATGCTTTCGCGATGGACCAGGACGTCGATTTGCGAGCCGGGCAGATCGAAGAGCCATCGGGCTTCGACGACCTCCAAGCCCTTGTTCATAAGTGTCGCAGAGTCGATGGTAATCTTTGCGCCCATCTTCCAATTCGGGTGCTGTAAGGCGCGCTCCGGTTTGACGTCCCGCATCTCCTCGCGCGACATCTCCCAGAGCGGCCCTCCGGACGCCGTCAGAATCAGGCGGCGGACATCTTCCTTGCGGTGCCCCTGCAGGGATTGAAAGATGGCACTGTGCTCGCTATCGACAGGCAAGATGGGGACGCCATGTTTGCGCGCCTCCTCTTGCATCAGTCGGCCGGCCATGACCATTGGCTCCTTGTTCGCTAACGCCACGTGCTTTCCGGCTCGTATGGCGGCGAGCGTCGGCATGAGACCGGCTCCGCCGACGATGGCGGACACGACGAGCTCGCCGTCTGATAAGCCGGCGACCCGTGCCACACCTTTTTGCCCTGCGAACACGTCCACCTTGATATCCTGACAGCGGGCTCGGAGACGATCGGCGGCCGCGTGGTCAGAAAGGCCGACGGCTTGGGGCTTGAAGGTTCGAATTTGTTCTTCAAGTTTCGCGTCATTCGTGCCGGCGGTTAAACCGACGATCTGGAATTCGTCGGGAAATTTCGAGACGATATCCAGCGTGCTTGTGCCGATGGAGCCGGTTGATCCAAGAATGACGATCCGTTTCATGAAATTCCTTTCAAGGACGCTCTCAGCGGTAACTCTCACTCTTCAGTCTGAATGCGATGTGGTGCAGTGTCCGCTCCATGTATCTACCGTCTGCTGACCGCTACCCCTTCACCAATGTGACATAATAATAATAGGTTGGCGCCGTCAATAATAGGCTATCCAATCGATCCAACATACCCCCGTGTCCGGGAATCAGTCCCCCTGAGTCTTTCACTCCCGCGCTCCGCTTAAACATGGACTCCGACAAATCCCCCATGAGACCGGCCACGGTCAGCATCACACCCAGCACGAGGGCATCGACGACAGTAAACGACGGGATGAACCATGCGCGCGCGAGAAGCGCAATCACCACTGCGAGTAGGCAGCCACCGAGAAGACCTTCGACGGTCTTGCTCGGGCTGATCCTCGGAGCCAGTGGGATACGACCTATGCTCACACCTGCATAGTAGGCGCCGGTGTCGCCGGCCCACGTGACCAGTATCACGAAAAAGATGAGAAAGATGCCGTCCGGCAGCGCGCGAATGAGCAGGAGATGTCCCAAGGTAAAACCGATGTACAGCATGCCGAAGATGAGCACGGACACATCAACGAGGCTTCGACTAAGATCATGCTTGGATAGGAGATAACAGAGCAGAGTGGCCGTGACGATGAACAAGAGCAGGGGATGAAGCGGAAGTGCATCAGGCCATTGCAGATGGCTGAGCACCAGCGTCGTCATAACCAGTCCAAGAATAATCGCCACTCTGGCTAGCCGGGGTTGAAAGTGTAGACGGTACAGTTCTATGAGCGCCAGCCAGGACGCTCCCACGACCAAGCCGAAGAACGCGATGGGAGGAAGGTAACGTACCAGCAGATAAAACAACGGGATGAAGACCAGAGCGGCATAGAGACGACGACTGTCCCAGCGCCTGGATGTCCGAGGAAGGGCAGCCGCCACGACGTCTCTGATCACAACCCGCTCGGCGGAAAGGAAGCGGGAGGCGTGACTCGACCGAAGCGGCGTTCACGTCGTTGGAAATCCACGAGGGCGAGGAGGGCATCGCGTCGCCGAAAGTCCGGCCACAGCGTGGGCGTAAAATACATTTCCGTATACGCCAGCTGCCAGAGCAGGAAGTTACTAATTCGGGCTTCCCCACTGGTACGGATCAGCAGATCGGGGTCCGGGAGCCCTTGGGTAGAGAGATAGCCTTCCAGCAGAGTCTCATCGATGGCATCGGTCTGAACAAGACCCTTCGTGCAATCCTCCGCCAACCGCCGAACCGCATCCACGATTTCTGAGCGCCCGCCATAGCTCAGGGCTACCGTCAGCGTCAACTTGTCCAAGTGCAGCGTTTCGCGTTCTGCTCTGCGCACCCACTGGAGAGCTGAAGGGGGAAGCGTATTCACCCGCCCGATAGCACGGAACCGAACGCCCTTCTCGATGAGGGCATCCATCTCACTTTGGAGATAATGCTCCAGGAGCATCATCAGCGCGTTGATTTCGGGAACCGGCCGCTTCCAATTCTCTTGTGAAAAGGCGTAGATCGTCAGAGCCCCGATGCCCAACTCGCCGCAGAGCGTCATGATCTGCCGGACGGACTTAATACCCTCCTGGTGGCCGGCAATTCGAGGCAGTCCGCGGATCTCCGCCCAACGGCCGTTGCCGTCCATGATAATGGCGATATGTTTTGGGAGCTGATCGAGGTCCAACAGCGAAAGCAGTTCTGCTTCGGTGAGGTGTTCGACGCCCGTTGCTGTTCCTTTGGTCATTCGCGAGAGGTAAACCTTACACGTTCGTTCTATAGGTTAAGAAGATACGTTGGGCAGGTAGCCTTAGTCTAATCAGCAGGTTGGTAAATGTCAAACAGTCTGAACGATCATAACCCCACACACTCTCATGAGTGGAGCGGGCATTCGCGTTGCGCCCATGAAAATGAATGGGCTATACTCAATGACTTCATTGAGGAGGAACACGCGGATGGCCATTCAGGAATCGGTCGAACTGGCTCAATTCGGTCTCACGGACCGGGAAATTCAGCAGGCGCTCGGCAAGGTGAAGGTCCGGGATGTCGATTATGCCGATCTGTATTTCGAATCGGATGTGTCGGAATCCGTCTCGATGGAAGAAGGCCTCGTCAAACGGGCGGTCAAAAGTGTCTCACAAGGAGTCGGGGTCCGGGCCACGTCGGGAGAGAAGACCGGGTTTGCCTATTCCGACGAATTGACCAGCCGTGATTTGGAGATCGCCGCCGATACCGCCCGCTATATTGCCAATTCTCCTCAGGGTAATCAGCCCGTCCCGGTGACGCATCGCGCCTCGCCGACTCGGGATCTATACCCTCTCAAAACGACTGAGCTCGAAGTGGCGACTTCCGAGCGAGTGGAGCTGTTGAACCTCATCGATGCGGAAGCGCGCCGATACGATCCGCGCATCAAAAACGTCATGGCGTCGTTCAATACCGAATACAAGCGCATCATTGTCGTGACGACGGACGGCCTGATGGTGAACGATATTCAGCCGCTCTCACGCTTGAATGTCACCTGCATCGCTGAAGAAAACGGCAATCGACAGATCGGTACGTTTGGCGGTGGGGGACGGGTTGGATTTTTCTATTATCGGGAGCAGGACCGGTACCGGCAGTACGCCCGGGAGGCGGCCAGACAGGCGATTTTGAATCTAAGCGCGACCGATGCACCGGCCGGTGTGATGCCCGTAGTGTTGGCCGGCGGATGGCCGGGAATCCTGTTGCACGAAGCCATCGGCCACGGATTGGAAGCGGACTTTAATCGCAAGAAGACGTCAGCGTTCTCCAGTCTGATCGGGAAGCGGGTGGCGTCGGATGTCTGTACGATTGTGGATGACGGGACGCTGCCGTTTCGTCGTGGCTCGCTCAATATGGATGATGAGGGTACCCCGACGAGCCGGACCGTCCTGATCGAACGTGGCATCTTGCGCGGCTATATCACCGATCGGCTGAATGCAAAGTTAATGGGCATTCCGCTGACGGGAAACGGTCGGCGAGAGAGTTTTCAATCGATCCCGCTGCCGCGCATGACGAATACGTTCATGCTGGCCGGGGAGTCGGACCCTGATGAGATCCTCCGGTCCGTCAAGCAAGGGTTGTATGCCGTCTCATTTGGCGGAGGGCAGGTGGATATCACAAATGGGAAGTTCGTCTTTTCGACGAGTGAAGCCTACTTAATCGAAGATGGAAAGATTACCCGGCCGGTTAAAGGGGCGACGCTCATCGGCAACGGACCGGAGATTTTGACTCGCGTCTCGATGGTCGGCCACGATCTGAAGTTGGATGAAGGCATCGGCACCTGCGGCAAAGACGGGCAATCCGTGCCGGTCGGCGTCGGATTACCGACCATTAAAGTGGACGAAATTACGGTCGGCGGCACACAGGGATAAGACCATGGCAACTGAATCCAATTTAGCGGAACTGGCGGTCGATCTGTTGGCTCGCGCAAAGAAGCGCGGGGCGACGGACGCGGATGTGGTCGTGGCCGATGGCGATACCTTCGATGTGCAAGTGCGCTTGTCGGCGGTCGATCGTCTGACCAAAGCGCGCGAAAAAAGACTTGGACTGAGGGTCTTTATCGGCAAGCGATCGGCGAGCGCGTCCACGTCTGATTTTTCACACGAATCCCTGGAGCAGGTCGTCTCCGATACGTGTTCATTGGCCGGTGCCGTCGTCGAAGATCCCGTCTCGGGCCTTCCGTCAGTCGATCTCATGGCGCATGCATTGCCGGACCTGGATCTCTACGATCCAACGAAATTGGACACAGATAGTCAAATTGCCTTGGCGCGCCGTGCGGAAGAGGCGGCTCTGGCGGCCGATCCACGGATCACGAATTCCGAAGGAGCCGATTTCAGTTCCTATGCCGGCCGGGTGGTCCTCGCCAATAGCCATGGCTTTGTCGGCGAATACCGCAGTTCGAGCTTTTCCGTGTCCGTTTCGCCGATTGCCACCGGGACGGAAGCCGAAGGGATGCAGCGAGATTATTGGTATGCAGCACAACGCAAGTTTTCACGGCTGGACAGTCCCGAGTCGGTGGGCAAGGAAGCGACGCGGCGGACGGTGCGGCGATTAGGGGCGCGGAAGGTGCCGACCCAGCGCGCACCGGTGATTTTCGATCAGGAAATGGCCGGAAGCCTGTTGGGTAATCTGTGCAGCGCGATCTCGGGTTATTCGCTTTACAAGGGCGCATCGTTTCTCGTCGGTCAACTCGGGAAGCCGCTCTTTCCCGACTTCGTAACGATTTATGATGATGGGCTCATCCCGGGAGGGTTTGGATCCAGACCGTTTGATGGAGAAGGCTTGCCCAGCCGGACGCAGACCATTATCGATCGCGGCGTGCTGAAAACCTATTTGCTGGATAGCTATTCCGGGCGGAAGTTGGGCATGCCGTCCACCGGCAATGCCTCGCGCGGAGTGGGTGATAGTCCATCGGTCGGCCCGACAAATTTTTATCTCGCTCCGGGCGCGGTCAGCCCCACCGACATCATCCGTTCCGTGAAGCAAGGCCTCTATATTACGGAACTCATTGGCTTCGGGATCAATATGGTCACCGGTGATTACTCTCGCGGAGCCGCGGGCTACTGGATTGAAAATGGCGAACTGGCGTACCCGGTGGAAGAGATTACAATTGCCGGCGACTTGAAAGAAATGTTTGCCCACATCGAGATGGTCGGCAGCGATCTTGAATTCCGGGGACGCATCGCCAGCCCGACGATCAAAATCAGCGAGATGATGATCGCAGGCAACTGAGACCATTTGGTGATCTGGCGATTAGGTGAAGTGAAGATCGGACAATCTCCAAATCACCGGTTCAGCAATCACCACATCAATAAATTGGTCTCCAGAGGAACCTATGGCGGACACGTTGACAGACCGTGATCTGAAAGAAAAAATGGTGCAATACCCGAGCGGGGGCGTCACAGTGCGAGCCTTTGCGGTAGCCCCTCCGGTGAAGGAGCGGCGTCCGGCCATCATCGTCGTGCAAGAGTGGTGGGGACTCAATGATCATATGAAGGATGTGGGGCGGCGACTCGCCAAAGAAGGCTATGTCGTCTTAGTCCCCGATCTGTTCTCGCGCCTCGGTAACCGCGTCACGACGGACGCGAATGAGGCGGGCAAGTTAATGAACGCGTTGCAACAGACGGACGGGTTAAAGGATTTGCAGGCCTCTATCGCGTTCTTAAAAACAGCCCCCGAAGTGGATGCGGCCAAGATCGGTGTCATGGGGTTTTGCATGGGGGGATCCTATGCATTGATGTTGCCCTGTGTCAGCGCAGATGTGAAAGCGGCCGTGCCATTTTATGGGCAGGTGCCCAATCCCGATACACCGCTCCAGAACCTGGCATGCCCGATCCTCTATATATATGGTGAGGAAGATGGCTGGATTACGAAGACAGACGTGCAGCGGCTGGCGAATGCGCTGAAGAAGTACAATAAGCCAGGTGAGATCAAAACGTATCCGGGAGCCTCGCATGCCTTCTTTAATGACACGCGCAAGGAAGTGTACAAACCCGCGGAATCGAACGATGCGTGGAATCGGGCGGTTGCATTTTTTAGACAACACCTCGGGTAGGATGCTGAAAACAGTTTGACCCAGATGGACGTGAACTATAAGCGATTGCTATCTGGTTTCACCGACACAGATGAACAAACGGAGATTGTTATGGCGCTTGATGCCCAGCAAGGTAAGAAGATGCTTCAACTCGTGACGTCGCGCTACGATGACCGGCATTGGCGCAAGAAAATTGAAAAGACGCTCAGCCTGCCGCAAAGCGGCGTGGGGGACGAGACGCAACGTTATATCTTTAGGTATCTGAAGCATGCGTTGAAAGCCTACAAATCCAGACGTGCCGATGCCGATTCCTGGATTGTCGGGGGCTTTGCGACGCAGGAAACGATCGCACGAGCGAAATTCACCCCATCGATCGTCGAGCCTTCGTTGACGTCGAGCGATGTTGACATGTTGGCTACGGACCCCGGCCCTGAAGTGGATGAATCGTGGTGGGATGATATGCTCGTTGCCTGGTTCGAGGAACGTCTGGACGAAACGGCTTCCGAGGAGTTGAACACAGACCCAGAATCCGTTTCACATGAGTCGGACAATATCCTGCCACGGCATAGCCCGTAACCCATCATCCGTCTCGCTACTTGCTGAAGGCTCTAGCCTTCAACGCTAAAACAGATCCATCTGAACCTTCGCAGTTTTGTTCGGCTGAGGGGGAGAGGACGAAGGGGTAGGGACGGACTCCTTATTCAGCTGATCGAGATACTGTTTGAGTTTGCCAAAATCCTCACGCAGGGAGGGGAGCAAATTGCCTTGGTGCAAGGCTGCCGCGGGATGGAGCAGCGGGAACACGACCAAATTCTTATGGCGGATCACCTGACCGCGGATCTTCGTAATACTCACCTTGCGTTCAAGAATTGTTTCCGTCGACCACCGTCCTAGCGTACACACCAGCTTCGGCTTGATGATGTCGATTTGCTGGAAGAGAAACGGCTTGCACGTCTCCACCTCATCCGGTTCAGGGTCGCGATTATTCGGCGGCCGGCACTTGACCACATTCGCGATATAGATTTCAGCCCGAGATAATCCGGCTGACTGAAGCAGTTCGTTGAGCAGCTTGCCCGCCGCGCCGACGAACGGCTCGCCCTGCTTGTCTTCGTTAAACCCCGGTCCTTCGCCGATGAACATCACCTGTGCGTTCGGATTACCCACGCCGAACACCACTTGGGTTCGTCCCAACCTGGCCAGTTTGCAATGCTGGCAATTGTGAAGCGAGCGAGCCAGTTCTTGGAGAGTCACGCTATATCCCGAATGAATGATGAGCGGCATGGTAGGCACCCATCCCCACATTGTCAACCCCTTGCAGTAGCTCTGTCGCCCGATATGAATGGGCACCTCATTTGTACGTTATTATACGTAGTCCAAAAATTGACTTTGTGATGACACTTATAGTATCTATAGCGTCTTCCACAGGAGGCGAGACCCATGAACGTATTGGAAACCCACACCGAGTCATTAACACGACGTGTCGCCACCGGGCTAGGCAAGATCGGTCTGGCAATCAAAAGTCGAGCATGGAAAGAAGCAGGCGCGCGCCGTATTACACCGCTGCAAGCGCAGACACTCACCATTCTGCGTATGCGCTCGAAGTGCACGGCCACCGTTTCTGAGATCGGCGCAGAGTTAGCCGTGGCCCTTCCCACGGCTTCCGAAGTGCTTCGCGTACTCGAGCAACGCGGTCTCATCAAGAAACAGCGATCCAGAGGGGACGCGCGAACGGTGATGGTCAGCCTCACCGCGAAGGGACGTCGCAAAGCCGATATGGCCGCGGGATGGCCTGATTTCCTCGCGGCGGCGGCCGAGGTGCTGCCCCAAGCCGAACAGGAGTCGTTGCTCCGCGCGTTGATTAAGATGATCCGTACGCTTCAGGAGCAGGGTGACATTCCTATTGCCAAAATGTGCGTCACTTGCCAGTTCTTCTCTCCCCACGTGCATGATGACAAGGAGCGCCCGCATCATTGCAATCTGGTGAATGCGCCCTTTGGCGACCGCCTACTTCGTATCGAATGCTCCGAGCATCAGGTCGCGGAGAAGAAAGATCGCGATCTCACCTGGGAGCGTTTCATGAACGGGGTGTGATAGCGACGATATTCAGGATTCCCCCTCTAGCATGTAAGTACCTCCAGTGAAACCCTCTTTGTAATGACCTACATTTTCCCGCCGGCAATTCCCATACGCTGAAGCATGGCCTGGTCAAGACAATGGCTCAATGCTCGTATCATCACGTACGTCCACTGCGGCCCCTTTGCGGAGAATTCTTAAGGATTCTACATACTAATATGTAGATAGTGTCATCATCTATACATAATCCTACATTATAGATACGATAAAACCTACAACAACCATTCTGCGAGTCTTACTATGTGCCCACGCTGTAGTCAATCAAGTCTCCAACACATCGGCATTTTTGGGGCCGAGTTCCGAATGCCGGCTAGGCATCACACATCAGGCGCTTTTGCCAGAGCGCGATCGGTCCACACAAACCTTCCGCCAATTGGTTCAACCCATCGTCTCAAGGAATATCCATGAATCATTTTGGAACGAGAGTCTATATGCAAGCCCTTTCCATGTTCGTCAGTTCGACGATCTGTCGTTTTTCCGGATATCGACGGATGCGATAAACGCCGGCCCAGGCTTCGCCCTGGGAAAGGAGTCTCCGATGGCTCATATTGCGACACGAGTCCTGCCGTTAATCACCGCCTACACCCGGTCGGTAGCTGAGTCGCCAATTGGTGAGGGCACTCGCGGGGCGACCCTTGTTCGACCGTCTGCTCCCGTTCTTCCCGATTTGGAAGTGGCGTATGGGATCATCAGCGGGTTGGTATTTGGACTGCTGGGGTGGGTTGGGCTACTGCTGCCGGCGCTGTATTTTCTTCTTTAGTCGTCGTTCTTGAATCAGTTGGGACGCCGAATGCGGTGCTCTATGGCTGCAGTTCCGGCGGACGCGTGATGATTCTCAGCCGGATATCGTCGCCGACCATCATCTGAATCATTTTTTGATTCAGGCATGATTGTACAGATTGAACATCCGTCGAGGAGAATATGACCTCTCCGCCACACCGATCCACTAAGTGGAGCAGCAATGTCGGAAGGAGTTGTTCCAGGTCTTCATCGGTGAGCTGTTGACTGCAGTTTTGAACGCGTTTCATAAAAGCCTACTCCGGTTGGGAGGATGACAAGGCCGATGACTGTGGCGCTCGGCTGTCGACCCGAGCCGCTCCACGCTTTTCTCGTCGGTTGAAACACGGCGCGCATAATTGGCAGCGGTCACGTTTCGAGGTGTAGATGACATCAAGATTTTTGTCACCACAGTCGAAACAGATGGGCTGGATGCCGCTGGGCAACGGAAAGGACGAGAGGTGGATTTGGTCCAACTCCGTCTTGGTGCGGATGACGGCATCACGAATGCCGAGCAGGAGATCACGGACGCCGGCATCGGCCGACGGGAGAGCGTGTTCAAAGGCAACGAGACTTTCCTCCAGCGTGTGAATCTTCGATCGTTGCCGACTTAAGGTCATTACCCTGTCTCCTTCTCTATTGATTGCGCACTCTAGTCGCCTGCCGGGGTGAGCCGCATCATGCAATGTTTGAGCGTTCAGCACAATTGGACCTTCGTCATACGACCTTAGTATCAAGGCATGCGAAGCGTTCGGTTGACTGCGCTCGACCATCAAAGGGAGGCAGTTTTCTGTTGGAACGTGGCTCCCTTTGCATGACGCCGGCGGACGCGTTCTCGTGACGTGCAGACAGGAAAAAGGAACCGTCGACCGCTCATGACATGAATCGGCGGCAGGATCGCGACGCTCTCTCCTGTCTCAGCCCTTGACATTATTTATCGGTTTTCACAATGCGTCCGTTCTGAGCATCCACCCATACGGTCTGGTGCAATATGACCGCTCGTGAGTCCGACCTGTGACCGTGTACGACGATCATTTAAAAGCGTCTGGCTTTTGCGCGGCATTAAATGGACCACTCCAACAGGGTGACACGGCCACCGGTTGAGACGTGACGTGGGTCGCCTGAACTGACCACAGCCGCACCGACTCACATCCGGCGGCTGAATCAAACGGTCCGACGATCGTCGGTTGGCTTCCTCCACCCGGCGACCATACGAGAAACCACCATGCCAGCAGAGTAGCTGTCATGCCGGATTTGAGCGATCCACTATAGCCTCAATGCCTGTGTCACCTTCGCCTGATGCTGTGTTCTTTCTGAATAAGTGATTGCGTGCGAAAAGCCTATCAGCTGAAGCGACCAATCGACTGTCGGTGGACCTATCAGGCCGAGAAGTGTTTGGGGCGTAAGGTGGGTAGGCTAAAGCCTGACTTTGGAGCCACTCTTGGACGAACGAATTTTCATATTGATGTGAAGAGACAAGCAGAAATTGGGAAGCGGATCGACATTAGGCTTTCATTACAATCCACTACTCCGATACGCTTGATTGAGCTCCCCGCCAATGGCGATGACCTCCGCCGCATCCTTAAATTCATCGACGTTGAGGCTTCACGAGATAACTGCTGACGCCCATCTGGGTGGCTGTATTCAAAGCAGGGTCAGGAGAAACACAGGGCGGTGATCGAAGGCTAATGCGAAAGGCTGAAAAGGAGTTTTCCAATGAGCAACCTGGAACGATAATCTAGGTATTTTGACTAAACTTCAATTGGTTTATCCAGAATGGGCGTAAGCGGATGTCGCGTTTATTTGTGAGTCGAGGACTACTATCACGTAGGCTATAGATTACAGCTAACAATTCCACTCTCTGCTATCATTTTTTCGTCATCTCCATTATCTTGCTTGCTGTTTTTTCAGGAGATCGGCTTTCAGTAGATTGCTTGAGATGACTCGTGTCCCACTCAGGTCTTGAAGATGTTCAAAGGAGGCTTGCATGCAGGTCAAAGAACGTACGGAAGAGTCGGTATTCAATGAAACGCTACTAGGTACGCTCAAGTCCTTACGGAAGGGCGAGTTCGGCGTCCGCATGCGGCTCAGTCGTTCGGGGATCGGCGGCGAAATCGCGGCGACATTAAATGAAATCATCGAGCAAAACGAACGCCTGACCAAGGATCTGCAGCGCCTCAGCAAGGTCGTCGGCAAGGAGGGCAAGATCGGCGCACGCGCCTCGATCGGGAACGTGACGGGATCGTGGGGTACGTGCGTCGATTCCGTGAACTCTCTGATCAGTGACCTCGTTCGGCCGACCGCGGAGGTGACGCGCGTGATCGGTTCCGTCGCAAAAGGCGACCTGACACAATCCATTCCGTTGGAAACCGAAGGACGCCCTATTAAGGGTGAGTTTCTAAGAACTGCCAAGCTGGTTAATACAATGGTGGACCAGCTTAACTCCTTTGCGTCAGAGGTGACACGCGTCGCGCGCGAAGTCGGTACCGAAGGTAAGCTGGGCGGACAAGCAGA
>JBDUAJ010000186.1:0-5197 GCA_040004695.1 Nitrospirales bacterium
CCCTCGAATCACACCACAGAATCACCAGCGACGCCAAAAGAAGAGTTGCGCGTAATCGGAGCATGGCCTGAGTCTCCTTCTACTTGATCATACGGATGTGGAGTGACAGAGGTTGCGTCGTTCGGACAGTCTTTGACACTGTCTCCTGAGTTCTCACCATAAAGTGCGGGCGACCACTCGTACCCCATCAATGGTTGGTTGGCTATAAGCTTTTCTGCCCGTCGGTGGTCGGCTCTGTTCTTACGGTATCTTCATATCCCTATTTTGGCTCACCCTACGTGATAGGCTTCTAGGCTGACCTCTAACCGCCGGCTTCCCTGAGGCATGAGCATAGTCTTGATATTGAACACACCTTGACGCTTTTCCTGCAATGGAACCGATGAAGGATGTCTTACTTTCGGCAGCCCATTGCTGTTAAGATGATCAGGCTAGTACATTCGTTCGGTGCTCGACGAAAGGAACTGATTTTGAAAACAACAAGGCTCATTGCCACCATCATCGTGCTCTCTCTCATCGGGGCCCCCGCTGTATCCTTTGCAAAAGCCAGAGGCGGCTCGGGAGGATACTCGAGCGGGTCACGCAGTAGCGGCACGTCCGGCAGCATGGGAAGTCGAGGATCACGGACCTATGATCAGAACGGCTCTCGACCGATTGAGCGGTCCACCACGCCTTCAACGCCTTCCCAACCCGCGTCCGCTCCCTCAGCCGCCGCACCGGCCGTACAGCCCGCACCGGCCATGCAGCCCTCCTTTCTGCAGCGCCATCCGCTACTGGCTGGGATTGCCGGAGGTATGGCAGGATCATGGATCGGGCACATGCTGTTCGGAGCGACGGACAGCTCAGCCCGTGTGAGTGAAGAACCGCGCGATGGGGAGAGTGCGCCAAGTGGCTTTGGTTCCCCTGGATTGCTCGTCCTGTTGATGCTGCTCGGTGCCGGAGCGGTCTACTATTTTATGAGAACACGCCGGACGCCGGCGCCCGACTTCTCGGGTCTCACGCGAAATGCCTTACGTGATACGTCAGTGGAACACGCGTCAACCGGCGGCATTCAGAGCAAGGCGCTTGAGCGCGAGGTCACCCCAGGCGATGAAGCGGCCTTCCGGCAGATTCTCATTGATGTGCAAACTGCTTGGGGGAAGGGGGATCTCGCCGGGTTGCGGCGCCTCGTGACGCCGGAAATGGTCTTTTATTTCAGCACGGGCTTGAGTGAAAACACCAGCCAGGAAGTTGAGAATCGCGTTGAGGATATCAGTATTGTGAAGGCTGAGGTCCAGGAAACCTGGACGGATGATGCGACACAGTATGCGACACTATTGCTGCGCTGGACGGCGCGCGACTATACGGTGTCTTTAGCAAAGCGGCCAGAAGAGCCGGGGTATCTCGTCGAAGGAAATGAACATACCCCGCGCGAAGCGGTGGAGACCTGGACCTTCATGCGATATCAGAATGGCAAATGGTTGCTGTCCGCTATCCAACAGCAGGCGTGATGAAAGAGAAGTCTCAGGCTCACCCAGATGGGCTGGGTGAGCACGCGACAGTGCTACAAGATCTCTGATTGAACTGAAAAGAGTTCTCGCCTTTAACTCAGTCTTCTTCCTGCCGTATCCTCTCAGCCCTTGCTGATTCGAGCTTCCAGTGTTGCACTCTCCAAATTTTCTTCACCCATAAAAGGACGCCAGAGTATTACGTTGTTTACCCAGGTAAGTTTTTGCCTTTCGTTCGATAAAGTTGATGAATTCGACCGTCTCAACCTTCTCTATCGAGTTCCTCAACTGGCCGGCTTTCAGCTTTCTGACATGCGACAGAATCTCCGACCGATAGTGTGCCGCAGGGTGTCCGGGCTAGCATGAACACTGAAGTAAAGACCCTGCCCGGGCCATCTTGAGCAAGGGTCATTATAAAAGGAGGCTCTTATGATTAGAAAAGCGATTCAACTGTCTGTGGCGGCTGGTATGCTGTGCGCCGCCCCGGTATTTGCACAGACAGGACAACATGCACCAGATTCTTTGGATATGACGAGTGCCAAGGATCCTACACCAAGTGAGTATGCCGTGCTGCCACTCGCCAGAGGACAGAAAAAGGACGCGAAAAGTGATCTCGTGGGCGAGGAAATCAAAGGCAAGGATGGGAAGGTGATCGGAACTCTGGATAAGCTCATCATGGATACGAAGACGGGGAAGATTGAGTACGGCGTGGTGAACTTCGCTGATACTCATGAGACGTGGCCCCTTTTGTGGAATAGTTTTAAAGTCAATAAAGACGGAGAAATTACTCTCAATCTCACCAGAGAGCAGCTGCAGAAAAAAGAGACTCTCGACCAATCCAAAGATCTGTCCCCGGATATCAAGAAGCTGATGAAGGACATGCAGAAAACTATGGGAGATCCAAAGGTTAATCAACAAGGACTTGGCGTGACCAAGCAGCCGGCGGCTGGCGGCAGCATGGGCGAAGATAAAGCCGGTGGTGGTGGTCCGAGTGGACCGCGCGCAGAGCCGCTCTCGGATAAGGCCCCACAGTACGAAGGCGACGATAAGGGACATCGCTAACGATTTCTCCGCAGGGGTCGGTCTCTTGAATCGATCCCTGCCTTTTTGTTTCTGCCTTTCTTCTCCGATCCTTCACCTCGTGTACTTTCATTCAAGATCCTACACTCTCTACAATCCTCTCGTCCTGAACTCGCACGCCTCGACCACTCTCTGGTCCGGATTATTCATGAATACCTACGACAGCGGTCGATCCTCTAGCCCGACGCCGCTTTTCTCGTTCGGCCTCCTCGACGGACCGCAAAAGGCTAAGGTATCAAGAACCGGCCGGCTCATGAAGACACGGCCCGCTCACCCTCTCGCGGGCGTCTCACACACGTGACGCGCCGTATTCGGCGCGTCGTGGACTCTCCGGCGTGCCCAGACGTGGCGCTCTTTATTCGTCGCGCGCCGTGCACCCTGCTAGAAGCCTACGGAAAGAGGCACGTCCAATGGGTCAAGCGCCTGTCTTGGCAGATGCTAAAGGGGGAGGGTGAGATAACGCCTGGGGTGGGGCGGGTGGAACCAAGGCTTCGGTCTTAGCCGCTTCGCGACGGCATTCATGAATAATCCGGGCTAGGCAAACACTACCCACTGAAATGGCTATCTTTGCCGAGTGTGAACGAAATGAGAGAAGAATCCTGGCGAAATCTGCGGTCGGTGTGTTCGGCATAAAACTTGATGGCAGGGGTGAGGACTTCCTGATCTCCCAAAGGCGGTGAGATGATCGAAACAATAGCGGAATGGTTGAGTCATGATGTGGCCCTGTGGGGAGGGCTATACAGCTCATTGTTGAGTTGGATCGGCGCCGGAGCGTTGATCATCTTCTCGTTGTGGCAAGCCATGCGGCTCTATGCAGACGTTCGCGCCGCCCGGGCCCTGTGTACCGATATCGATGACTCGCTTGCTCCGTTGCTGAAAGAGCGGCGCGTGACGCATCGAGACCCGTTAGCCTCACATCACCATACGTTCCGGCCCAAGCCCTTAGAGCACAACAATTCGCGCGATTCCGACGACCTGGGCATACTGGACCGTCTCATGGACCTCGACCCCGCGATGTCACAGGCATGGGCTCAATATCGAAAAACATTGGTGCTGGAGGAAGTCGCGTGGTTTCAAGAGCCTCGAATCTTTAGTACACGACACGCGGAGGAATTTTTTACCTTCGATCGTCTCTTTGCCCGGCGCATCCATTACGCGTGGTACAGCCACGTGCCGTCGTTTGTGACTGGTATCAGCTTGCTCTTGACCTTCGTTGCGCTTCTCATGGGCCTCAGTCACTTACACGCCGATGACCAGGGCATCCAAGGGCTGCAGGGTTTGATTAACGGGCTGGCGGGCAAATTCCTGACGTCCATTGTCGGGCTGCTCTGCGCGAACATCTTTTCGCTCGTCGAGAAGCGAGTGTCGGTCCGACTGGTCACGGCCCATCAGGAGTTGGTCGATTCCCTCGAAGGTCTGTTCCCACGCAAAATGCTGGAGCAATGGCTTGAAGAACAGAACGGTTCGCCAGGGTCTATGAAGGACAAGGAGCGGAGCGCGGGGCGTCCTGACTTGGAAGGCTCCCTTCATAACCTCGGACTGATGATCCAGGATCTGACTATGGCCGTGAAGACACAAACCTTAGCATTGGACGTCGGGTCCGATTCCGGTGATAGCGCGCCCAAGTTCATGACACCGGTGAGCCATGTTCAGCACGGTCGCTTCGCCGCGATTCCCAGCATCTCCGGGTCGGTAATGATCTTACGACGCCTGATGAACATGGACGGTCCATGATACGAGGGTCACGGCAGCAGGAATCGCAGCAATCCGTCACAGTTCACGGCATGGCGGATCTCATGACGTCGCTGGCCGTGATGTTTCTCCTCTGTTTGTCGCCGTGCCTTGGCGCCCCCCTACGCATCAGCTTCCCGTGGATCAGACGGACAGCCCTGCCGAACTGACGCCAGTGGCATCAATCCTTGCCGAGGAACTGCGCCCTTTTGGGCTAGCCCCTGAACAGGTGGATGCGTCGGAACTCATGGTTGTGATGCCGGAAGCGCTGCTGAATTTCGAATTCGGTAGGAGCACACTGTCTGCTGCCGCCCTGCGGTATGTCGCCGAAGTTATGCCGATCTATGCAGGGGCGGTGTGCGGGGCGATACGTGATCGCATTGAGTCCATTGTTGTCGAAGGTCATACCGATGATGTGGGGAAAGATGCCGCGAATCTCAAGCTCAGCCAAGCGCGTGCATTAGCTGTCCTGGTGGCAAGCGTGCAGGCCATCGAAGTGGCCGACCCGGCGTCGGCCGGGTGTTTTCAGTCGCTCGCATCTGCCAGCGGTCGAGGCAAGCAGGATTTGGTGTTCATAGGCCAAAGAATCGATCGGGATCAAAGCCGGCGAGTCGTGTTCAAGATGCGTTTACGCACGCCTCACTCGCCTACGCCCTCAGCTTTGCCGTCCTCATCGCCCCTTGCCCAATCTTCCTAGGCAAGCCCGTCTTTCCGCATTGGCACGTACTTCATCTTCACGATCTTCCAGACCGACATACGCTGGTCATGCACACTGGGCCCAACGCGAGGCCCAACTAACAAGTGGCTGTTGCCCGATGTTGAATCATCTCTCTCAATCGCCCGCATCTGGATTGATAATGCCAAATCGAGCCGGGATATGCGCGTAGAAAACGCGGTACGTT
>JBDUAJ010000187.1:0-5179 GCA_040004695.1 Nitrospirales bacterium
CTGTAGTAGCGTTCGATTTCCGCCAGACTGTTCGCCAGCGATCCTTTGCTGCCATGCGGGCGCAATCGCACGTCCAGATGGAAAATGCCTTCTTGTTTGGCTTCGATCCATCCGACGATCTCTTGCGCCAATCGCTCGAAGTACTCGCTGTTCTCCAGCGGCTGTTTGCCCGATGTCGTCCCGGCTCCTCCATAGACAAACAGCACTTCAATATCGGAGGCATAGCCCAGCTCGCGCCCTCCGAATTTTCCGATGCCGAAGACGGCAAACGGGCAGGGCTTGCCGCTCTCCAGTCGAGCGGCGCCGTAGGGATGGGAGAGCTTCGTCTGGCAGTCGCGGATGGCTTGATCGAGCACCACGTCGGCCAGGTCCGACAAGCCTCTCGAAAAGTCCACCAGCGTCGAGTTGGAATCCAGAAGATGTTTCATATCGATGCGAAACATCTCTTCGTCCTTGTATTGATTGAGCGCCCGGCGCCGTTGCTCATCGCTGCGGACCGACGCGATCCGTTTCCGAAGCTCGCGGACCATGTCCGTCTTCGGCCGAACCAATGGGAGGTGCTGGTAGCTGTCCAGCATCGGAAGGAGATTGGCGTGTTGCCGACGCAGAAAATCTTCCCATAAGAAATCGCTCGTCCCGAGCAGACGCGCCAGGGTCGCCAAGGTTTTTTGCTCCTTCAGAAAATCGAGGGCCCGTCCGGTGCGACCGCCTTCTAACAGTTGATCGAGGAAGCGGTCGAAGTGATCGAGCGCTTTGGCCGGGTCCGGCGCCCAGGTCAAGAAATGAGTGAACTGCTTGATGAAGGTGGCCGTCAGCCGGAGTTCTTGCTGATCGGACGGGTCTTCGATTTTGTGGCCGTGCCGGCCACGCACAAAAAAACGGTCGTGCAGCTCGGCGCCAACCTGTTGAAAACGCGCCTTTCGAATGTACACGCCCCGCATGGCGAGGGCATTGGCGAAGGCGTAGAGAAAGGCCGGTGTGTCGGTCGAATGGATATCGATCATCGTGTCGGTGGGCGATTGACCATTGTCGAACTCGATCCGTACCGGATGCAGCAGGCCGGTAAATCGACCGCGTATTCGATCCAGCGTCTCCACGAGCCGCCGATTCACACGATGTCGCGCCTCTTGATAGCGCTGACTATCGAGCAGGCGGAGCATGCTTTCCAATTCTTGCGAAAACTGCTCCTCATGCGTGGGCGTAAAGACCGTTCCCGGCACGGGCTGAACGTGAAAGACATCCACAATCTTCTTACGCGTCAAGCCCGGTGTACGTGGGGCGCGAGAGCGAAGAGGGCGTGCGTCGCGCCGGGCCGGAGGCGCGGTGACGGGATCTGCCGATGTGAAAATGCGTCCCTGACGAATGTCGAGACCGAAGGAGGCCAGCAATCCACAGATGACGGCGAACTCGGAAAAATAGTCGTACGCCACGATAACGAGATCGAGCGATCCGTCGGTGCGACGAGTACATGCGGCTTGTGACGGATGATCGGGATCGAGGCGGGCGGCGAGTTTGATGTGAGAGGCGATCTGAGGCGGGTCGATCTCGTTGAGATATTCCTCGTCCATCCGCTGGACAAAATCGCGGACGATCTCCTCGTCCACATCCGGGCAGAGCGGGCGAACGAGGGGCAGTAATTGTTCCGGTGTCATCCGAGCCATTCTGGGCAGTATACCTCAGCGGTATCCCTTCTGGGAGAGGGCGGGCGTACTCTAAGGGTGTAAGTGAGCGTAGTGGGTGCATCGGCCACCTACGCGAGACCATTGACCGCAATCATCACGATGGCGATGTGTAATCGGAAAGCTCGACCGCAAATTAGGGAAGCCAGCTAGACTTGGTTGTGAAGGTCGTGGGGAAAACGCAGGAAAGCCTGAAATCGACGCGTAAGTTCAGGCAGACGCGCCTGACGCGACAGAATGATCCCAGCATGCAGCCGACCAGTCTGCATCCAGTCCTCGGAAAGGCGGAGAAAATCTTTTATGTCATAGGTAAAAATGGCACGGCTTTCTTTAGTGGCATAGCGCAGTTGATCTTCATCACTGGCCCCAAGCAGGTCGGCATCGCGTGTGGTCTGACAATCGTATCCCTGTTGGATCAGAATAGGGCAAGGACAATCGAAACGGATTCGTCGAGATATAACTTCACGGGCTGCCTGGACTGCCTTCACACCGTGGACTATCTCACAGGGTCCATGGCCTCATGTTCCGTGATCTCGAGATCAATATCGTTCTGATGATCGTAATAATAGGAAAGAGCGTCGTGGATGTTTGCCAGTGTGAGATGAGGGTAATGTTCGAGCACCTCTGCCGGACTTTGGCCTTGCCGCAGGACCACAATCACCACCGTCCTGACCGTAATGCGCGTTCCATTGATACGTGGACTGCCACCACAGATTTGCTGGTCACTCACGATATAAGGATGGATTACTTCTCGCATAGCCCTAGTATAACCCATGGTGCGTTTCGCAACAATGCCACATGAGTTCTAGGGCGTCGTCTTCTCGGCCTGGCCATGAAGGCTGCATCATAGATGTCATACATTGCCTGACGTGGAAGACTTGGCTATTGGGGTTAAAACGTTTTTTCAACAGTCCATTAGACCCCTAGACCCCCAACAGCGTCACTCCAAGTCGCTTGGCTGCCTTACTCAGGTCATGGTCTTTCGTCGCAAGAGGCGCCCCGAGCCGCATCGCGAGCTCGAGATACGCCGAATCGTATGCGGTCAAATGCTCGGTCCGTGCTAGATGCAGGACAGCTCCGAAAGCCCGGAACGGCGTCTCGTCATCGACCTTGATTGAGAGCCCAAGCAACGCAAGGAATTCAGAGATCCGAGCCGCCGTAATGCGGCCCTTTTCGTTCGCTCATCGTCAACACATTGGCCAACTCCAAGTGCCAGAGGGACGGCACGACGGCGGTCTCCTCCGCGAGTCGGTCGAGTAAGTGATCGGTGGCAGGGGTCGCCTCATCCTTGAAGCACCATCCTACGGCGACCGAACAATCGATGATAAAGGCGCTCACCTACGTCCTTCATCGATCAACTGTCGGATCGACACCCGGCCCAGCGTTTGGCCTTGACGGAATTCTTTGAGCTTGCGAATCGCTTCCTTGGCCGTTTTAGGATTGGTCCCATGGACAGGCACCAGTCGGGCCACCGGGGTTCCATGTTTCGTAATCGTGACTTGCTCACCCTGAGCCACCCGCTCAAGCAGATGGGCAAAATGGGTCTTTGCCTCAAAGGCACCTATAACACTCATCATGGCCTCCATTTTGACTAGATGACAACTAGTCTAATCCACAGCATGCGGTTTGACAAAGGGCATGTACCAGCGAACCGGTGAGAGTCGAGACGTATTGTCGACAGGAGCCAACCGATGCGCGGGACGAGGTCATACAGTCGTCGTCTGGTCTATTCAAGGAGTGTATGGAGAGACGAGGGGTGTGGAGATGACAGTGTATCCATCTAAGCCCCGATGCCGGACCCCCGCTCGATATGCTGCCGCACCCATCTCTCGTGTCTTGTGGGAGTGAACATGGATGGCCGAGAATCTGGTTCACCGGACAGGACTCTCACTACTGAACCAGCTGAGGGGTGACCGGCTCATTCCCTCCTTTAAAAGCTGCCGAGTTTTAATATGTTTCTTCCAACGACGCTCTGATAAGAATTGAGATTCCTGGTGTATACACGTCATTGTTTATTCAGCCGGCTTCATCTATTTCCGTTTCGCCATGATCGAGGAAGCCATGGCCTTGCTCGATATGAATCGGACCTGTGATCGAAACAACCCGATTGACCGACCGATTTAATCGTAATAGGCATGTGAAGGTAGAGCGAAATGTAGGAGTAAGTTGGCTGACTTGCACGGTATGGACGCGCAGGCTGAAAACGCATCAGGTAGACACTTCTCTCGACCTAAGGTTTGCGCGCTTCCGATCTCAGCCGATCCAGTTCTAGCCGGAGCTGGCCGTTCTCCTTCTCGACACGTATCAAGGTGAGTTCTCGATCGACGACGAGGTCGTGGAATGTCTCCAATTCCATGTTTTTCTCCCACAAGGCGGTTTCCGAGACCTCGAGCTTTTGGACGAGACGGCGGAGCTTCTCAGACAGGCCGGCAGACGCCTCCGCGTCCTCCTGCGCGTGCAGCGTCGCCAGGGTGAGATGTTCGTTCGCGTCCTGGAGAGTTTCCATAGGCGTGAAGTGATCCTTCACGACCTCGGGCTGCAGGTGGGTGGCCTCTACGTGCATTTCGTTCGGCATAGACTCCTCCTTGCCTGGCGTCACACCTAATTCCATTGTGATCGTCAGCTCTTTCGTCGTGGCGTGGCGTCCATCAGCGGATCATCCACTGTGTGGCTCGGCCATTACCGGGATAGGCGCCGTCCTATCTTCCTGCGCCAACGGCAAGGTGATGACAAAGCGGGCGCCGCCCCCCGCACCCTTCTCAAGATGAATCGAGCCTCCATGATCGTTCACAATGCCATACGTGATCGAGAGCCCGAGGCCCGTCCCTTTCCCCACGGGCTTGGTGGTAAAGAAGGGATCGAAGATGCGCGCGGCCACCTCGGCGGGGATGCCGGGACCGTTGTCCTCGACCATGAGCGTGACGACTCCGGCCGCGACCGACGTCCGAACCGTGACGACTTTGCTGGATTGCCCCTCCAAGGCATCCCGTGCGTTCGTCAGTAAATTGATCATCACCTGTTCTAACTGAATCGCATTCGCCCAGATGGGCGCCTCCGTCCTACACAGCTCCGTCTGCACCGAGATATTGTCCAACCGGAGATGTTCCGTCAGGAACAGAAGTCCCCGTTGGATGACCTCGCTGAGCATGACCATGTCGCGTTCGGTCGTCGTCGTTCTCGCGAAGGTTCGTAGGTGGTGAATGATGGCCGCCGCGCGGTGGACTTGTTCGTTGACGATACGAAGATCGCGCGTCAGATGCTCATCATGTTCCTGCTCTGCGCGGTCCAGCACATTGCCGACGCAGAGCCCGATGTTGTTGAGCGGATTATTGAGCTCATGGGCAATGCCGGCCGCGAGTTCTCCGATGCTCGCGAGTTTTGACGCTTGCAGGAGTTGGGCTTGCGTGTCGCGCAACGCCGCCTCGTGCAGCGCCAATGCCTCGTGTTTCTCTTTCAATTGGTCTCGTGAGGCCTGCAGGTCGCAGACCAGTTGTTGGAGC
>JBDUAJ010000188.1:0-5169 GCA_040004695.1 Nitrospirales bacterium
AGCGATAGTACAGATCTTCGCGAAAGGTCCCCGAGTCGACCAGTTGTTTCAAGTCCTTGTTGGTGGCGGCAATAATTCGCACATCGACCGTCATCGTCCCGGAGCCGCCCACGCGGCGGACTTCTCGTTCCTGCAAGACGCGTAAGAGTTTACTTTGGAGCGTCGGCGAGATATTGGCCATTTCATCGAAGAAACACGTGCCTTGGTGGGCTTTTTCTAAGAGCCCTTTTTTGGTGGCAATGGCGCCCGTGAACGCGCCCCGTTCATGGCCGAATAGCTCCGATTCAAGCAGACTCTCGGTCAACGCGCCGCTATCGACGGTGATAAATGGCCCGGCACTGCGCAAGCTATTGGCGTGGATCGCGCGAGCCACTAATTCTTTTCCCGTTCCACTCTCACCCTGGATCAATACGGTGCTGTCCGTTTGGGCGACCCGGGCAATCAATTTATACACGGACACCAAGCCCGGACTGCTGCCTACGATATTATCGAAGCGATAGCGGTCGCGCAGTTGTTCCCGCAACGATTGGTTTTCGCACAAGACCCGTTTATGCTCCAGTGCGCGCCGCACCACGAGACGAATGTCATCGACGATAAAGGGCTTGCTCAAATAATCGAAGGCTCCCGCTTTGATACCGTCGACTGTCGTTTTTAGCGACCCATACGCAGTTAGAAGAATGACGAGCGTCTCGGGTGAACGACTCTTCAGTTCGTTGAGCAGGGCTAAGCCGTCCATGCCGGGCATGTGGAGATCGGTGATCACGACATCTGGTTTGGACTGATCGACTTTGACCAGGGCGGCCTGCGCATGTTCCGCCGTCTCGATTCGATAGCCTTCCTTGCTGACGATTTCGCGGAGCAATGCGAGCGTCTCCGTATCGTCGTCGACGATCAGCACCTGGGAATCTTCAACGGGTAACATAGCTCATCCTTTTGCAATAGGGCGCAGTGCGATGGGGAGTGTCACCGTAAAGTGAGAGCCTTTCCCCGGTTCGCTCTCGACGGCCATCGCGCCTCCATGGGCACGAATCGTTTCTGCCGCGATGGCGAGGCCCAGCCCCGTGCCACGCCCGGCCTTCTTCGTGGTAAAAAATGGCTGAAAAATTTGGTCCATCATGTCGCGTGGGATGCCTTGACCGGTATCGACAATGTCCACGGCATACGAGCCTGGCGGAGCCGCCTGGTGTGCCGGCGTGCGCCCCCCGTCCAGCTGATGCGCGCGAATCGTCAGGGTGCCTCCCATGGGCATGGCATCGATCGCGTTGTCGATCAAGTTGCAGAAGACTTCCTGCAGCTGCTGGGAGTCCCCGTGAATGGTCATGAGGGTTCCATTGAAATCGGCCAGTAGAGTGACGTTTCGACGCGCGATCTCGGGCCTCATCAGCGACAGACAGTCTTCTACGCACGCGCTGAGGTCCATTGGCTCGAAAATCGGCTCGGGCTTACGGCCATAGATCAAGAGATCCTGGATGATGCGACTGGTTTGATCAATCTGTCCTTCGACGATCTGAAGACGACGTCTCGCGTCGACCGTCAGGTCCGGATCTTCCTGGAGCAGTTGGATGTGGCCGGACAGGGCGGTCAAAGGCGTGCCGATTTTATGGGCCACCGTCGCAGCCAACTGGCCGATGGCGGAGAGACGCTGGGCACGCGCGGCATCGCGTTGCGCAGTCGACAGTAATTCGTTGCTTCTCGCCAGTTCGCGGTTCTTCTGACGAATTTCAGCTGTGGCTTCGTCGACTTTCACTTGTAACCCATTGTGGGCGTGTTGCAGCGCCTCAAAGAGGTGAGCGTTTTCGTCCGTCGTCGTCCGAATCCGTTCGACCATTCTATTGAAACGGCTCGCGAGGGTGCCGATCTCATCATCCCCGCTGACCGGTACGGTCGTCGTCATCGTGCCTTCCGTTACAGCCTTGACGGCGGTGAGCAGCGCGCCAACCGGGCGGTGTACGTACCAGTACAAAAATATATTGATGGCGAGCACAATGACCGCGCCCGTAATGACACGGCGCGACAACGAGAGTTGGTGCTGGTATTCCAACACTTCATCGAATTGCGCTGTGGAAAACTCGGCATAGGCGGCGCCGATGACCCGTCCAGCGATCGAGATCGGTGAGGCGACCCTCAATCGATGTTGCGAATCGCGCTGAGGGTCCGTGATGGCGGTGCCAAGTGTAATGGCGCGCTCAACGACCTCGGGCGCCTGCTCGAGGGCGGGCAAGGTTGTATTACCGGCATTCGCAAGCAAGGTGAGTCGTGCGGGCTGCTGGGGGCTGAAGACGTAGATCGCCACATCGATGAGGTCGGGACGATTCGCCATCAATCGATCCAGTTCCATTTGTCGGGATACCGTATCTGCGAATTCTGCGGCACCGGTGATGTCGGCCCCGATTTGCCGGACGACCGCCGTCAGTTCTTCCTGGAAATTCTGCCGGGCGAGATCGGACACGTACCCGCGGTCCAGGTATTCTCCTGACAAGGCGGAGAGTCCGACGATGAGGAGAATGACCAGAGAGACCTTCGACGGCAGGCTCATCCAACTCCACGGTCGTAAAGACCGCATGGTCATGGGGAGAATACGGTCCATCATAACGTTATAAGCCCGAGTCATCGCGGGCGCCTGAAGAAAGGACATATTGTTCCGCAGTAGACAGTCTGTCCGCATTATCGGCACACATTGCTTCCGGTTGTCGAAGCCGCGCAGTCTTGCATGGGTGCTCGCTGTACTGATGATTTCGGATACTCCTGTCCGTCGTCGCGTCTGGGGCGTCGGTTACGTTCCAAAATGTATGCGCAAATCTCAAGCCACCGAGCATCGTCTGTCCATCTCCAACTGGGGGACACAAATTGTGCCTTAAGGACGCATGAAAATCTGTCCAGCATAAGACTACAAGAGTGAGACGCCTTTCCGGACAGCCTTGCGGCGCATTCACGTATATACTCGCCTGGGATGGAGTCAAGTGGGTGCCCCCGTTACATTGCCGTTAGTCCCTTACGCGTGTCGCGTGTTTCAGGATGATGTCCCACTATGACGCCTGCGGCGACCCTGCTGACGTCGGAGACGGAGGCGAGGCTTCGGGAGATCGGTGAGGTTGACATCCTCATCGGTATTCCCAGTTACAACAATGCCACGACGATCGGGCATGTCGTGCGCGCCGTGATGGCCGGGTTGGCCAAGTATTTTTCCAATAAGCGTGCAGTCCTGGTGAATTCCGATGGCGGGTCGTCTGATGGCACCCCTGAAGTCGTCGCACGGGCCGTCGTCGACTATGGGGCGATGCTTATCAGCGATCGCCAGAGCCTTCTGCAAAAAATCATTACGCCTTACCAGGGCATTCCTGGAAAGGGGAGTGCCTTTCGCACGATTTTTGAAATCGCCCGTCGTGTCAATGCGAAGGCCTGTGCCGTCGTCGATTCCGATTTGCGCAGCATCACGCCGGAATGGATTGAGCTCCTTATCGGACCGGTCCTGAATCACGGGTATGATTATGTCGCTCCCTATTATCTGCGCCACAAATACGACGGCACGATTACCAACAGCATCGTCTATCCTCTCACACGTGCTCTCTATGGCCGGCGCATCCGGCAACCCATCGGCGGCGATTTTGGTTTTTCCGGGTCGTTGGCCCAGTACTATGCCAATAAGCATGTGTGGGAATCGGAGGTCGCGCGGTTCGGAATCGATATTTGGATGACCACTGAAGCTATCGCCAGCGGCGCGCGAGTCTGCCAAAGTTTTTTAGGGGCGAAAATTCACGATCCCAAGGATCCGGCCGCCGATCTCTCCGGCATGTTGGTGCAAGTGGTCGGCGCGGTCTTTGCGTTAATGGAAGAACATCAGGCGGTATGGCTTGACGTCGCCGGGTCCAACCCGGTCTCCCTGTTCGGCTTTCAGTACGGGGTCGGTGTCGAACCGGTGCACGTCAACGTCGACCGCATGGTTGCGAACTTCCGCCAAGGGCTTGTTGACCTCGAATCGATTTGGAGACAGATGTTGACGCCCGATACGATGGCCGGCTTGCTCTCGCTCAAAGATTGTCCGTTGCAGTCATTCAGCATCCCCGATGACTTGTGGACGCATGTGATCTACGATGCCGCAGTCTCCTCTCAGCGCCAGGTCTTGCCGAAAGACCATTTATTAAAGGCGCTGACTTCGCTGTACCTGGGGCGAACGGCGTCGTTTGTGCTGGAAACGCAGGCGCTGACCTCCATGGAAGCCGAAGACCGCATCGAAGCGCTGTGTCAGACCTTCGAGCGATACAAGCCATATCTCGTCCAGCGTTGGCAAGAATCGGCGATGTTCGAAATGTCTGGATGAGACATTGCGATACACGCTGCCGCCTATTGAGCGTGGAGGAAGTATGTGGGAATTCTGGGAAACGGCCTTGCTGGCACCCGTCATCAACCTCGGTGTGCGGGTTTTGGCGCTGCTGCCTAATGTGCTCGCGATGCTCCTTATTCTTTCGTTAGGATGGGCACTGGCATGGGGCATCGGCGTGGTCACTGAACGGCTGCTCCGTATGATCGGGTTAGACCGATTGAGCAACCGTCTCGGCGCGACGACGGCGTTGCTGCGTGGCGGCGTGAAGGCGGATCCCTCACATCTTACTGGGCGCGCGATGTATTGGCTGGTGTTGGCGTTTGCGGTGATTTCCGGGTTGACCGTCTTGAATGTTGAACCCATCAATCAGTTCGTGCACTCGTTGCTGGCCTATATTCCCTATCTGTTGACGGCGGCCATGATCCTGATTGCCGGGTATCTGCTCTCGAATTTTGTCGGGCAAGCCGTGCTCATTACGGCCGTGAATGCGGGCCTGCCGCCGGCTCGGACCGTGGCTGCGTTGTCACGCTGGGGCGTTCAACTGGTGGCGGTGGCCATGGCGTTGGAACAACTCGGCATCGCCCAGAACATCGTGGTCGTGGGATTCGGCATTACCTTGGGTGGGGTGGTGCTCGCGGGTGCGATTGCATGTGGGTTAGGCGCGAAGGACCTGGCTAAAACCTTTCTGGAACAGCGACTGTCCGAACGTAGCCGCACCGAAGCCCCGGATGATTTGCGCCACCTCTAGCAGATCATCATCGAAGACGCAGGCAAAGAAGGATGCTTCTGGAGTGTGGAGATTATGGCTATGAAGGTCCGGGAACCAGTCCGGCAGTCTTCTAGCATGC
>JBDUAJ010000030.1:0-17353 GCA_040004695.1 Nitrospirales bacterium
GCTCGTCATGGCGTTGAGCGAGTCTGCCTCGGCGTGCGCGTAATGACGGAGAAGCGGTAGCCATTGCGTCCGCCGCAGTTGTCACGCTTACAGACCCAATGAAACGGGCGGGATTTCAAGGCATAGACCTTCTCATGGCCGCATCGCGCACAGTGCACACCGTTCGGCCATCGTATGTCACGGAGAAACGCTTTGCAGGCGTCTTCGGTGTCGAAACGATCCATCAATCCGGTCAGGGTCATGCTGGGCTTGGTCGTCATGGCTACTCTCCTTTGTTGAAAACAGCATAACAGGTCTCTACTGTGGTGTCAAGTGCAACATAACCGCCCTCCAGCTATGCAGAACCCTAACCAAGGAGTGATGATGAAGCAAGCGACGACAGCACTGACATCGTTCGAAGCGGCCCTGGATAGTCGTGATAGCGAAACGTACGCCCATTGCCAACGGACGGCCAATATGGCAGTCGTGCTGGGACGCCGCCTAGGGTTGTCTCAGGACCGACTGCTCACGCTTGAGCGGGGCGTCTTCCTTCACGACATCGGGAAGATCCATATCCCGGAGCGCATTCTCAAGAAATCGGGACTCCTAGAGGAAGCGGAATGGAAGGTCATGCGCAGCCATGCCGTGACGGGCTACGCCATGCTCAGCTCAAACTCGGCGTTGACCGAAGTGGCCGCCATTGTCTTAGCCCATCATGAGCGTTACGACGGCACGGGGTATCCGCATCGTCTGGAAGGGGATGACATCCCGTTCGGGGCGAGAATTTGTGCCGTAGCCGATTGCTTTGATATGCTGACGGCAGCCGATCATTCGTACCGCCGGGCCATGAGTGTATCCGAGGCGTGGATATACATCCGTTCTCAACAAGGCAGACACTTCGATCCAGTGGTCGTGGAAGCGTTTCTCTCAATCACACCAGCCCAATGGCGTCATTTCCATGCCGCTTCGTCAGAGCCACAACTGCGTCGCCTCGATTGGAGCACCGTGCGCCAGCCAGCATTGGACGATTGCAATGCCGCTCCTTTTGACAAGATTTCATCAAAGGTGGTAGCGTGCTGTGGTGCATTGTAAGTCTGCTTTCCGCCACGATGGTTCTTACCTTCTGACTGTTCCTCGATCCGTTCGGCTTATTGCGCATACCCGGGCGTGCTGTCTCTTGCTCATCAGCCTGGTGAGCGTCTATGCAGCAGCGGCTGCTGCTGGGCCTGAACCCGCACTGCTCGCCGATCTCGTCAATGAGTATGTCGAGACCCATGATGGCGACAAGGCCAGTGCGCTCCTCGCAGACATCCTCAAGCATCCCCAGGCGGACGTGGGAACAGTGGAGAGGATTCTCCGAAATGGCCGGGTCTACGCCACTCAGCCGGTCGGCCTTCAGCCCAGCATTCCACTACACGTACGCGGCCGCACATTTCGCTATGGGTTGTATGTGCCATCCAATTACGAGCCGTCAAAACCCTATGCTCTAGTGATCTGCCTGCACGGAGCAGGATTTACCGGCGACGCGTATCTTGAACGTTGGCAGACCCGCCTTGACGAGGGGTATCTCGTCGCATGCCCGACGTTGCCGCAAGGGAACTGGTGGACGCGCGAGGCGGCGGACGTCGTCCTTGCGACGCTCCGTATGGTGCAGTCGCGATATCACGTCGATCCAAACCGGATCTTTCTCACCGGTATGTCGAACGGAGGCATTGGTGTCTATCTGGTCGGCAGCCATTACGCACCGCTCTTTGCCGGGCTCGCGCCGATGGCCAGCGGACTTGACGACGTGCTCCTGCCGTTTCTCCAAAATCTGCGACACACTCCGGTCTATCTGATTCACGGCACGCAAGATCAAGTCATGCCTGTTGAGCTCAGCCGAACCATTGCGCAGGAACTGAGCCGCCTCGGGTATCCCTTCACGTATCGAGAACATGATCGCACCCATCCGGTCGCGGGCGGGCATTACTTTCCTCGTGAGGAACTCCCTGGTCTTGTTGGCTGGTTCGACACGCACCGTCGTGATCCCTTTCCGAAACGCGTCACGGTGGTGCGCGATGCGACTCATCTGTCTGCATTTGCGTGGGTGCGCATCGACGCCACAGACCGCATCGCCGCATTTAGCGATAATCTTATCGATCGACGGGACGACGCGATCAAAAATCGCCGGTATGCCAAGCTGGATGCTGAGATTGTCGGCCCCAATCGGATTGAAGTCCGTACCGAGCGAGTCAGGCGGTATAGTCTGTTTCTGAATCAGGACTTGGTCGACCTGGCTCAGCCTCTCACCGTCCTCACGAATGGGCGGGTCAGTTACGAAGGAACGCTGACGCCGGGTATGGCGACGCTGCTTCGAGAAGCGCGCCAGCGTCATGATCGAACGTTGCTTTCCCCCGCCATGCTGACACTTCCGGTTGATTCCCCTCCATGACACGTCAGGGCATGCAGGTCGTCGTCTTTTGTCTCGTCTTGAGCGGAGTCGCTCATGGCGCATCGACTGACGAGTGTCCCCTCGCGTTCGAGCACGGCCACATGAAGTTTCCGGTGGATCAACTCACGTCTGAATCTCGGTGTCTACTCGCCGACGTGATCGATCATCCCGGCGCCTCCGGCGTGATCGGACCCAATCGGACTCCGATTAGTGTCGAGCTGTACGCGTATCTGTTGGATCATCCAGCCGTGAGCGCCATGCTGATGGAGCGAATGGGCATGGGATCGTTTCAGATCACGCCACAAGGACCGAATCGTTACTGGGTGAATGACAGGGATGGCGCGGAAGGCCTGTTGGTCCTTGTGTTTCGCGATGTGCACACGCGCATCTATTATATTGACGGCCGGCATCGCAGTGCGTTATTTCCCACGATGAGGGCAAAAACCGCGGTGTTCTTGCGGATCATGACTGAGCCGGCAGCGTCGGGCCGGTCCCTGGTGCAGACGACGCTAGCCTCCTATACGAGATTTGAAGATGGGATGCTCTCGCGACTGTTGCGTCTCTTTCAGCCGCTGGTCACGCGGGCTGTGAACCGCACCTTGACGAAAGAATTCAGCCTGACGCATCGACTCGGGATCTTGATCGCAGAGCAGCCTCAGCGAGTCCTTCGTGAAGCGGCAGGACTGTCTGAGGCAACGTCCGATGATCGACAATCGCTTCTTGCCCTCTTGCGAACCGAGGCTGCTTCGTCTGATCCTGCCGATATACCCCAATGATTTGGACGCGTAGTTTCGTCCTGCTCTGCGGGGTCGGTATGTTCTGTTTTATCAGCTACAACCTGGTCCGGATGCCCGTACTGGCGCTCTTTGCCCAATCATTGGGAGCCGGTCCCGAGAGCATCGGACTGGTCGTGTCGGTATCGACGCTGACCGGCGTCTTTCTCAAACTGCCATCGGGTGCCCTCTCAGATCTTTACGGCCGGCGGCTTTTGTTGCGAGTAGGGGTCGTAGCCTTTGGGTTGCCACCGTTCATCTACCCATTCATTCACGATGTGAACGCGTTGATTGCCCTTCGCTTTGTGCATGGACTTGCCACCGCCATCTTTGCCCCGAGCGCACTCGCAACAGTGGCCGATCTGTACCGGGCGCGGCGCGGCGCGGCGATGGGGACTTATACGGCCTGCACGCAGGCCGGCGCGTTGCTCGGACCGGTGTTGGGGGGATGGCTGGTCTATGCCGCCGGATTTCCTGTGACCTTTGTGTCAGCCGGAGTGTTTGGCTGTCTGGGCGTGATGGTATTTGCGCTGCTCCACTTGAATCCGCCTCCGCCACGCGTGAAAGACAAGGGACTGAAGCCGGTGCTGGATGACATGTGGAAAGGATTCCGCATCGTCGCGCAAAACACGCGTGTGCTGGTGACGAGCGCAACCGATGGCGCTAAGATGATCGCCAACGGAGCCCTGATGGCTTTCCTTCCGATCTATGCCGTCTCCATCGGATTAAACCCCGGCGAAGCCGGTTTGCTGTTCGGCGTCCAAGGCGTCACCTCGTTCCTGTCGAAGCCCGTGATGGGGCGCGTCTCCGATCAGGTTGGCCGCAAGCCGCTGATCATGGTGGGTCTGTTGATATGCGCGGCGACGTTCGTCCTCATCCCTCAGGTGCAGTCGTTCCCGGTTCTGTTGCTATTGGCTGCCGGATTTGGATTTGGAGAAGCCGTGGTCACGTCATCCACCTCAGCGTTTGTCGCCGACGTGTCCGAACTGAAGACGCTGGGCGCGGCTATGGGCATGCAAGGCACGATTTCCGACATCGGTCACGCCAGCGGGCCGTTGTTGGCTGGAGTGCTCATCGCGAGCCTGCACTATCAATGGGCCTTTGCTGTGATCGCCACGATACAGCTCATAGCGGCTGTTGCCTTCTGGGTACTGGTGAAGAAGCCATGACTGTTTCTCGTTCATGACCACGATGTTATAATCCCCCTCTGCTTGGTCCCGATGCTGAAGTAGCAGATGGGATGATTAAGAAAGGATACGGTAGCGCGAAAGGATATGTTTACCGGTATTGTTGAAGAAATGGGCGCGATTAAAGGTGTGACGCGGACCCTCACGGGTATGCGACTCAGTATTCTTGCTTCGATTGTCATGGAGGACTTGACGCTCGGAGCCAGTGTGAGCGTCAATGGCACGTGTGTAACCGTCGTGGAACTCGGTGAGCGGGAATTTTCCGTCGATGTGTCCAGTGAAACGCTTTCAGTCACAACGCTTGGAACATTATCCCCGGGTGCGCCGCTTAACCTGGAGCGCGCGATGAAACTGAATCAACGGCTGGGGGGGCATATGGTCTCCGGTCACGTCGATGCGGTGGGCATCCTCCGAAATCGTAAGCAAGAAGGGGACACGCTGCTGCTGTCAATCGAGGCGCCCAGAGAGGTGCTCCGCTATTGCGTACCGAAAGGGTCGATTACGGTCGATGGGATCAGCTTGACGGTCAATGACGTCACTGAGCGGGCATTCTCCGTGGCAATCATCCCGCATACCGCCAAAGTGACGACGTTGGGGTTCAAACAGATCGGGGATGCGATGAACCTGGAACCGGACTTAATCGGCAAATATATTGAGCGATTGCTGCAAGAACGTGGACAGGTCCAAGCCAAGCCAACGCCCGTGATCGATAAGGACTATTTACAGAAACGCGGGCTGACTTAGAATGAGCCGTCAGCCATCAGCTTTCAGCCCTCAGCTCAGAGCATTAGAAAATGGAGCAGTTTTCGTCTTTCCCGAAGCTCTGTTCCTGTCTTTTGGCTGAAGGCTGGTAGCTGACGGCTGACAGTTTCTTGCTTCACTCCTCGATCGTCGAAATATCTCCTGGATCCTGACCCAGTTCCTTTGCCTTCAACACCCGTCGCATGATTTTCCCCGAGCGCGTTTTCGGTAATGAGGTCACGACTTCGATTTCATGCGGAACCGCAATCTTACCCAGCTCCTTGAGGACTTGGTCTTTCATCGATTGGATGAGTTCTCGACTGTCTTGATGGCCTTCTTTGAGAATCACAAAGGCTTTGATGGATTCGCCGGCCGTCTTGTGCGGCTTCCCGATCACAGCGGCCTCCGCCACGGCCTGATGGCTGACCAACGCACTTTCCACTTCCGCCGTGCCGATGCGGTTTCCGGCGACCTTGATGACATCGTCGGCCCGTCCCATAAACCAGAAGTACCCGTCCTCATCCTTGCGACAGACATCGCCGGCGGTGTAGCAGTTGGGGATGGTATTCCAGTAAACCAGGTACCGGTCGGGATCTTTATAGATGGTCCGCATCATGGCGGGCCATGGTTTCGTCACGACCGCAAAACCGCCGGCATTCGCCGGCAGGGGCTTGCCCTGTCTATCGACGACATCGGCTTCCACGCCTAGGAACGGACGCGTGGCGGACCCCGGCTTCAACGGAACGGTCGGGAGGGGCGAGATCAGGATCATGCCCGTCTCGGTCTGCCACCACGTATCCATGATCGGCTTATTGCTGCCGGTGACACGGTGATACCACTCCCACGCTTCCGGATTGATCGGCTCGCCCACGCTGCCGAGGATGCGCAAGGTGGAGAGATCATACTTCTTGGGCCACTCTTCGCCGTATTTCATGAGTAATCGAACGGCCGTCGGGGTGGTGTAGAAGATCGACACGCCGTAGCGCTCGATCAGGTCCCACCACCGGCCGGGGTTCGGATAATCGGGCTTCCCTTCGGCCATCAATATGGTAGCGCCGTTGAGTAACGGTCCATAGACGATATAGCTATGACCGGTCACCCAACCTGGATCCGCCACACAAAAGTAGACGTCCTCTTCCTTGAGATCGAAGATGTATTTGGTCGTAATATATGTCCCGACCATATAGCCGCCGTGCACATGAACAACGCCCTTCGGTTTTCCTGTAGTGCCTGAGGTATAGAGAATGTACAGTGGGGTTTCGGAATCGAGGGGCTCCGCCTCGCACGTGGCTTTCTCGCTCTTCATCCAGTCGTTCCAGTCGACTTCCTTCGAACCGGAGAGGGTGATGCCTGGCTTTTCGCGCCGGACGATGACGACGGTTTCGACTGTCGGGCAATTCGTCACGGCCTGATCCACCACGCTCTTCAGATGGAGGCTTTTCCCTCGATCGTACCCGACATCCGCGGTAATGACGACGCGTGCCTCGGCATCTTGAATCCGGCTGGCTAAGGCGGGGGCGCTGAACCCGGAATACACGACGCTGTGAATCACGCCGATGCGCGCACATGCCAACATGGCGACGATTTGTTCCGGAATCTTCGGCAAATAAATGGTGACCCGATCCCCCTGACGCAACCCCAAGGCTTTCAAGGCGTTGGCGCAGCGATTGACCTGGCGGTGGAGTTCACCATAGGTGAAGACTCGCTCTTCTCCCTGTTCGCCCACCCACATGATGGCCACTTTATTTTTCCGCCAGGTTTTCACGTGCCGGTCCAGGCAGTTGTAAGAAATGTTGCAGGTGCCGCCGACGAACCACTTGGCCCAGGGATAATTCCATTCCAGAACCTTCTTCCATGGCGTAAACCATTCGAGCTCCTTCGCCACGCCCTCCCAGAAGGCCTCCGGGTCCGCAATCGATTTCGCATACTCAGTCTCGTAATTCTTGATATACGCCAGGGATTTCGTGTCTTCCGTTGGATGCACCACGCGATCGGTGCGCTGCAAACTATTCAGGTTCTCGTCCATGCTCATGGCTGGCTCCTCACGATTACGGGGTGTCACGATATTTTTAAGCAGGCACTCAATTATGATGCACCAGCTAAGTCTGTTCAAGCCTTAGCTCAATTCCTTGACACTGCTCGGAAGGCAAGGGTAGCATTCAGCCATGGGTGTGCAACGGAAGATGATCCTTCAACTGTGCCTTGCGACAGTCCTGTCCCTTGTATTCACCCTGGCTCCAGACGCTCATAGCCAATTAGGGAAGCCGGAAGTCCTCTACTATAAATCCTGGGCCGTGGTCATCGGAATTGACGACTATGTTGTGGCGCCGAAACTGGGAAGTGCCGTGGCTGATGCCAAAGCGGTGGCCGAGTCGTTTCGGCGTCTCGGTTTTGACGAAGTCATCGAGCTGTACAATAAAGACGCCAGCTTAAAGCGTTTAAATACCTTATTGCATGATATTCTCCCGCGGAAAGTAGGACGGCAAGATCGATTAGTCATCTACTTTGCCGGACACGCGGGCATCACACAAGACATGAACGGGAAAGATCTCGGCTATCTCGTTCCATGGGATGCCCAAATCAGTAATGCGGCAAAATCAATTACATTAGACGAGCTCAAGGAGTTTTCGCGCCGGGTCATGTCGAGGCATGTGTTGTTCCTGCTGGATACGGCGGTGGCCGGCTGGGACGTGACCCCTCCCCAACAGCTGTCGCTTGAAGGTCGGTCCGCGCCCGAAATGGAAACAGAAAAACGCGCGATTCAGGTCCTGACCGCCGCGGGCAAAGGGGAGGCCGTGGTTCGCACGGAATCGCCGGATGCCTTTGTGCAGGCCATCGTTGCCGGTTTACAAGGCGCCGCTGATACGGATAAAAATGGATGGCTTTTGGCGAGCGAATTGGCGGCGTATGTCACCCAGCGGGTGGAGCAAAAATCCGGGGGCGTTCAACACCCCCAATTTGCGAGACTGCACGGAGAAGGCGATACGATCCTGATTGAGGGGCAGAAAGCTTCGTTTAAAAGTGGAGGTCAAACAACAGAGCCCGAGAAGATCGCAGCGGCGAAGGAAGAATATGACCAGGCCTTTTCAATGTTACAGCAACAGCAATCTGCCCAAGAGGCCTTGGTACGGCTCAATAAAGCCCTAGAGTATTATCCCGGATATGGCGATGCGTATGTGTTAAAGAGCTACCTGTACCTCGAACATGTGCCGAATTTGACGGAAGCGTTATCGGCCGCTCGATCGGCAGTGAAATTTGCCCCGAATAATCCGGACTCGTCTTACACACTGGGGTTAGTGCTGCAGCGCACCGGTCAATTTCCTGACGCCGAGCAAGCCATGCGGCAAGCGTTGGCCGTGAACCCCAATTATTCCGATGTCTACCTGTCTCTCGGCGATCTCTACGCCGAGGACCTCAAGGACAAGGCCAAAGCACTCGACGCGTATAAGCGTCACCTCGAAACCGGAGGGATCGAAGGCCGCGCAAAAGCCTATCTGGAGCAGAACGGTCGCGCCTTGCCCTCAACCACCCAGTAGTCAGGCCTGCGCGCCCCCTTTCAGGTACCCGAGCCCGATCTTGAGCGCCCGTCGTGTAATTTCAGCCCAACGGACCTCCGGATACTCGGCTAACACGGCTGCCGCCTTCGGATCTTGAATCTCTAACTCTGTGACCCTGATAATGCCGTCTTGGATACTCACCTGTGCCACGGTGTCCTCTTTTCTGATAAGGTTATTTGGAAACACTGGCAAGAAACGGTCAATCGACCAGTGTGTGCTTCGTTGACAGTGGTAGGGGTGAATGCTAGCATAAAACTCGATTTTGTTTAAGGTCCATACCGTAGGCTTTGACGGAAATGCAGATCGCATTCGATGAAGTGCCGTTCGTCGGCTGACATAAGGAGGGTTCCCATGATCACCAAGACAGGGCTGTCCCGGTTGATTGGCGGCGGAATGCTGGCCGTCATGATCGTCGCGTTAACTGCGTGTGGCGGCGCACCGAAATGGGTGAAGCAGGGATCGAGTTTTAACGACAAGGCTTTCTATGGTGTCGGAGCCGTCAATGGTGTCAAGAATGAGCCGCTGGCATGGGAAGCCGCACAAAATCGTGCCCGCGCCGAAGTCGCTCGAAACTTTGAAACATACACGGCGTATTTAATGCGCGATTATGCCGCGTCCACGACGGCCGGGGACTTTACCAAGAACACGGAAGAGCAGAATATCGAACGTGCGATCAAGACGTTCAGCGCCGTCACACTCAGCGGAGTGCGGCAAGAGGAACGCTATAAAGACGAGAAGACCGGCACGTATTATGTCCTTGCCAAGCTGAACCTTACGGATGTGAAAGAGCAATTGGCTCAAGCCAAGGAACTGAACGGCCAGGTGCGCGACTTTGTGCGAAAGAATGCCGATCGGCTCTTTGAGCGTCTGGAAAAGGAAGAAGATAAGAAGGATAAAAAGTAAGAGGTCCGGACGTCGTGCATCGGTTCCCTCTTAATGATAGGAGAAGGCAATGGGGCATTCGCCTTGTTCAGCAGCAAGTCGGCAGCTTCTGTCCTTGGTGATGATCGGCCTCACGATCGTCGCGATGACCGGATGTGCCAAGGAGACCAGGGTGACCCGTGTCGACACCGCTCTGGTGACGGACTTGAGCGGACGCTGGAACGATACCGACTCACAGCAAGTGGCCGAAACCATGGTGAAGGAGGCCCTCAGCTATCCCTGGTTGGACAACTATGTCAAGTCCAAGGGACATCAGCCGGTCGTGGTGGTCGGGACCGTCGTGAATCGCAGCCACGAACACATCAATACACAGACCTTCATCACCGATCTGCAACGCGAGTTGACGAACTCGCAAAAAGTGACCTTCGTCGCCGGCAAGGGAGAACGCGAGGAGTTGCGCGAAGAACGGCGGGAGCAAGCGGTCCACGCCCGAGAAGACACGCAGCGGGCGGCTGGAAAAGAAATCGGCGCCGATTATATGATGAAAGGAAACATTTCCACGATCCTCGATGAGGCGGACGGAACCAAGGCAGTGTTCTACCAAGTGGACCTGGAACTCATCGATCTTGAGAGCAACGTCAAGACCTGGTACGGACAAAAGAAAATTAAGAAAGTGGTTGAACGTAAACGCATGCTGTTTTAACCGTGTTCTGTTGAACCCCTCATTTTTATTGCCCCGGCGCCCTCCGATTGCGGCGCGCATCTTCAGTGTCTATCCATCCGCTTGCCATTATCTTCTCGCGTGCGTCATCGGGCTCTGTATGTCCGGATGCGCACATCCGTCTACCCGGTATGCTCTGGTAGAGGAAAGTCTCCGGGTCGGGGACGCCCAGCGTGCCGTCCAGATCATTGAACAGGCGGAGCGGGAGTATGGATCTGAAAGCCGGCTCCTCTACGACATGGATCGAGGGATGACGCTGCACGTGGCCGGGCAATATCAGGCGAGCAATACCATATTGGATCAGGCCGAAGATGAAGTCGAGCGACTCTATACGCGGCGGGCGGCTTCTGAGACGAAGGCGTTTTTGACCAATGATTCCAAATTGCCCTATGAGGGTGATCCCTACGAACAGACCATGATTAACGTGATCAAGGCGCTGAATTATGCCGTCATGGGAAACTGGACCGAGGCGCTGGTGGAGGCACGGCGAATCGATCACCGGTTGAACGTCCTGACGGACAGAACCAGCGCGAAAGAAGGCTATCGGGATGATGCCTTTGCCCGCTATCTCTCGGGGTTGCTGTACGAAATCTCAGGGGACCTCAATAACGCCTTTATCGCCTATCGTAAGGCGTATGAACTCTATGGCGCTGTCCGATCGTGGGCCCGCGTCGCGCTGCCGCCTATGCTGCGAGCTGATCTGCTGCGCATGACGGACGCCCTCCATATGACCCAGGAGCACGAGGAATATAAGCGAGAGTTCCCGGACGTCGTCTGGAGGCCATATCAGAACACTAAAGAACTGGGACAAATTGTGCTCGTCAGTCACATGGGACGTGCGCCGCACAAAGAGGATCGGATGATCGATGTGCCGGTCAGCTTGGATGCGTTAAATCTCGTCCTGATTTCAAAAGCGTTAGGCAGTCAGCATCGGGAAAACAATACCGAGCGGCGGGCCGCAGAAAGCGTACTCTATGGACTCAATGGCCACATCGTTCGAATCGCTATCCCGGCACTCGTGTCTCAAACAACGCAGGTGGCTTACGGGCAGATGACCCTCACCGGCCAGGCAGGATCATATAATGCCAGGACCGAGTTGATGCAGAATGTCACCGCTGTAGCGGAACGATCGCTGTCCGATCGCCTGGCCGGCATTTCGGTAAAGGCCGCCGCTCGGGCCGTGGTGAAATACAGCATGGCCGAAGGCGTCGGGCGAGGCGCACGGGCGGCAGCGGGAAAAGACACGGGGCCATTGATTGGGTTGCTCGTGGGGAGCTTGGCAAAGGCATGGGCCGTCGCTTCTGAAGAGGCGGACAAGCGCACGTGGCGAACCTTACCGGACAAGATTCAGATTGCCAAATTGTGGGTACCTCCCGGCGAGTACGAATTCAGGACACAGTATCCGGGACGGGACGCTGGTCACATTGGTCGCGGCGCGGTCACGACGTTGACCATTCGCAGTGGTGAAACCAAATTGTTCAGCGAACGGGTGCTGCCATGATCAGGCGACGGCGGAGGACGACCATGCTGGCGAAAGCGATTTCTCTCACAGTACTGATGGGCCTGCTCATGACCGTCTCCCACGGATGCGGGTGGAGTCGCTCCCATGCCCCGTCGTGGGTTCAAGGGGCGAGTTCAGAGTATCCTGCCGAGCGCTATCTCACCGGTGTCGGGCAGGCCGAATCAAAGCCCGTGGCGGGCGAACGTGCATACGGCGCCGTCGCCAAGATCTTCAAAGCCGAAATCACGGCTCAATCTCAGGACTGGGAGTCCTATCTCGTGATGGAGAAACGCGGGCAGACCAATACCGAGCGGCATCTTACCTTGGATCAGATCACAAAAGTCTCGACGGATAAAGTGATTGAGAATGTGAAGCTACTCGACACGTGGGTTGATCCCAAGACGGGGCAGCACTATGCGCTTGCCGGGATGGATCGCGCTCAAGCCGGAGCAGCGTTGGTAGAGCGCATGAATGAGCTAGATCAAGCCGTCGAGACGGAACTGGCCGAAGCACATCAGACGCAGGATAAGTTGGCCAAGGTGAGAAATCTGCGGCGCGCCGTTAAAAATCTCGTGCTCAGAGAAGCCTATAATGCCGACCTACGTGTGATTCGGGCCAGCGGGCAGGGCAATCCTCCGTCACATCGAGTGGCCGATCTGACGTCTGAATTAGAGCAATTCATGGCTGAACATCTGCTGGTGGCCGTGGAGGTGTCGGGCGATCAAGCGGACGTCACGCGGCGTGCCGTGACAGAAGGACTGCTTCGCGAAGGCCTGGTCATCTCTCAGAACGGAGAGAGCATAGCGCCGGAACTGCTGGTGAAGGGAGCGGTGCAATTATGGGATGTCTCCATCCCTGACCCACGCTTTCGCTATGCGCGATGGTGCAGCGATTTTGTCATTATCGAAGTGGCGACGCAACGGATTGTCGGCGCGGTATCGATCGGTGGCCGAGAGGGACATTTGACACCGACCGAAGCCATGTCACGCGCCATTCGAGTCATGCAGCAGGAACTCACGTCCCATCTTGCCAAGACATTGGCGGGTTATGTCTATGGGGACGCCGCGCCACCAATCGAACTGCCCCCCGCTTCCTGCCCGGGGAAAGATCACGTGAATCGTTAACCGTTATTCGTGAATCGTAAGAGCGAGAATAATCCTTCTAATTTTCCCAGAATAACGAGTAACGGTTAACGATTCACAATCCTCAATTGAATTGGTCGAACGTATCGACTTGCTTGAGACTCCAATTCAACGCCTCTTTCAACCGTTGGACTTGTTCGCCATCTCTTCCCTGTCCGTCGATGCCGGATGTTTGCAGTGTTCGATAGAGCGCATAGATCGGCTCATAGGCACGCTTGTCCGGTAGCTTGCCGAGCGCCCAGGCCACTTCCGTTTGGACGGCGAGATTGTCGGTCTTCAATGCCTGCAGCAGCGGCGGGATGATCGAGAAGTCGCCGTGCAGGGCGCCGACTTGACCAAGCCCCTTTGCGGCTGCGGCTTGCAGTTCCGGCTTGCCGGTCTGTAAGACGTCGACCAAGGCCGAAATGCCGTCCTTCTGGCCGATGTTCCCCAGAGCTTGCGCGGCCGCGTTCGCAATCGTCACGTCAGGATCTTTGAGTGCGATGAGAAGACGCGGGACGACTCCTATTGCGAACATCTCTCCCAGCTGCGCGATGATTTTGCCTTTGAGTGCAGGGCTCACCTCAGCCTCATCGAGACGCTTCAGTAGTCGGTCCTCCTGCCCCCATTCAGCGGCTAACAGAATCGGGAAATGATACTCCTCCAGCCGCTCTCTGAGTTTACCCAACGCAAAGGCGCCGGCATTATCCACCTGTGCGTCCGTCGCCGCCTGGCGGGCGTCCTGAAATGCTGTGCGAACTTCTTTGTGCCAGCCCATCTTTTTCCCATCCAGTAGATAGAGTAACTGACACGCCGGACCTTTCCAGACCCGGGATGGAGAGTCAGGCAGATCGGCATCGCCGCCGGATGCTGCCGTGCCTTCCCAGATTTTGTGCTGTTCGCACTTCATCCGAAGCACGACGTCATGAGGCTGGTTCGGATCGGTCACAACCGTATAGCCGAGCACCTGCATTCGCCTGACAACCGTATCGGTCAATGGGCCGGAGTCCGTGTTGCTCTGATCAGTCATGGCTACAGTCTCCACCAAGATGCGCTGAATCTTCTCCAGTCGGCCTTTTTGCTCGGCAGTCAGCGTATCGCGGCGCGCATCGCTGTCCGTAGCCACGAATGCTGTTACCAGGAGCAAGAGAGATCCGATGAATGCAATCATGGGTGCCTCCGAAGCGACCAATGTGGAATAAGGACGAGCGGGATCACATCTAGGTTGACTCTATCGAAGCCAATGGGCCGTTCGCAAGTGAGGGCGCACAGGCGGCTAGAGACCCTGGCTGGACGGGTCACGATTTGGAGAGTTGTAGGCACCACGATCAGCGGCTATAATCGGCGCCATGGCACTCGATCAGCGAATTGCATTCATCGGAGCCGGAAGCATGACGGAGGCGCTCGTTGCCGGGATGCTGACGGCCGGCGTGACGGAAGCCGTGCACCTGTATGCGACCGACATTCTTCCCGGCCGGCGTGATTATATGCATGGCCGGTACGGGATCCGCGTGAGTCAGAACAATCGAGAAGCCTCAGGTGACGCGGACATCCTCATCCTGTCTGTAGAACCTCAATATTTAGATGATGTATTGGTTGGTATCCATCCATCCTTGCGTGAAGATTGCCTGATCGTTTCAGTGGCAGCCGGATATCCCATCGCGCGCGTGGCCGCACATCTGAATCCAGAAAGACAGATCGTACGTGCGATGCCGAACACCCCGTCGAGCATCTTAGCGGGTGTGACAGCGCTCTCGTTTGGTACGAATGTGTCCGATCTGCACCGAGTCGTGGCAAAGATCATTTTCGAAGCAGTGGGAAAAGTGGTGGTCTTGGATGAAACGCTTATGGATGCGGTCACGGGTCTCAGCGGAAGCGGCCCGGCCTATATCTATGTGATGATCGAAGCTCTGGCTGATGGGGGAGTCAGAATGGGACTCCCGCGGGAGGTGGCCGAAATGCTGGCCGCTCAGACAGTGCTTGGCTCGGCCCGTATGTTGTTGGAAAGCGGCGAACACCCCGGCCGGTTGAAGGACCGTATCACCTCACCCGCCGGTACGACGATCGCCGGAATCGAACAATTGGAGGCCAGACACTTTCGCGCCACGCTTATTTCAGCCGTCGAAGCAGCGACGAACCGGTCGCGTGAATTGGGATCGTCTTCCTAACAAGACGGTTGCCCCGATGAGACTAATGCAGTAGACTGCCCGCCATCATTTCTATCGCCATCCATCCATACGTGTAACCGAGGAGCCGTCGTGGTCTATTGGGTAAAGGTCGTGTTTGCCGACAATCAGGAGCTGCTGATCAAGGATGCGATTCGCCACACCATCAGCGACGACATGGAAGTCCTAGAGGTCGATACTGCCAAAGAAGTTACCATTATCCCCATGAAGCAGATTAAATACATCTCCTGTGATGCGACGGTATTTGCAAGTAAACCAAAGGGGTAATCCTTCCGTCCATCGATTCTGCGCGAGTAGGTCATTCGTTTTCAGCCCAGGCGGATAATCCTTTCATCCGCGGTCGTTGTTCGTCTTGAATCACCACAGTGAGCTGGCTGCTTTTCATCTGAGAACCGACAGGCCGGCCTACTGGTGCTGGCATTGGGTCAGAAAGAGCTGGAACGACGGAGAGCGGGTGATCCGTAATAATTAATGAATGACTACGTGAATCCAGGTATCATGTGCCCATGAACAAATCTTTCCAAGGGCAAGAGCAGACGGGAGGGGAAACGGCCCGAATGATCTGGGCTGTCGCCTTCATCATCGCCATCTTTTTATCCGATCTGTTTATTCCCGGCGGTGTGTTGGTTCCCATTCTCTACATCATCCCTATTGTCATAGCCCTTCGCTTTCTCCAGCCACTCCATTTTGTGCTCATTGCGAGTTTTTCGGCTCTCTTCACGATGGTGGGTCTTTTTTTATCACCGCCCAGTCCCATTCCCTGGATGGTGTACGCCAACCGAACGCTCGCGCTGGCGACCATTCTTGCAATGTGCGTCGTCTATGCATTCCACCAGCGGACCGCTTCGCGGCTGCACATTCTGCAGGACCTCCTGCCACAATGCGCGTCTTGCAAAAAGGTGAGAGATGATGTGGGCTATTGGTCTCAGCTGGAGCTCTATTTAGAAGAGCACCGGATCAAGCAATTCACGCACAGTCTGTGTCCACACTGTGAAGGCCAATACGAACAGGAGCTCTTAAGTCTCAAGGTCTCGCGCGATAAAGAGGGTGCCCCCCTATAGCTTCACGGCGCACCGTTGATCGAGAGGTCAACGGTGCGTTATCGCTGTGAGTACCAGCGGAACCCTTTGGTCTCTTGAAATGCAGGGCGGGGAGCGGCCCGGGGCTTCTCCAGCAGCATGACTTTGAAATCCCACAGTCCGAACCACGCCGGGTCAATCAATTCATGATAATGGCAACCCATGAGACGCGGCAACATGTCGCCGAGCGTGGTTTTTAATTCGGGCTCCGTATAGGCCCGGATGGCGAACGGTTTTCCTAGGTTCTGGCAGAACCGCTGAATGGCATACGCCGCGCCCGTACAGAGTAACTGAGTATCCGGTCGCAGCACCATGAACTGCGGCAAGGCGAAATACTGTTCGTGAAATCCCAACCATCGTGCCGCATGCCGGAGATGACTGTACTGCACTTCATATTCGGTATGTCCGGGCAATTTGACGGGCGCCGGCCAGCCGGTTTCAATGCCGAATTCGATGAGCACGGCGCGCCCTCCGGGCCGCAGGACCCGCCACAGCTCTGAGACGAATCGGATGGGCCCCAGGTTGAATAAGAAGTCGTCGGGGATTTCTTTGTCTAGTGGCAACCGGATACGACGCATCCAATCGATCGCCTCTTGATTCAGAGCCGATGTGCCTTTGCCGGATTCGATCTCTGCGCGTGTGAGTTGAACCGGTGTCATATCTGCAAGATTTTCGTTGTCAATCACCAGGTCGATGCTGGCATCTCGAAGCGGCAACCACTCACCATTGGCCTGCACACCGCGAGTACTCCATCCACCGTCCCGACCAAGGCTTAGTTGTGACTCAAGAAAAGGCCTGGTGATGTCCAGAAACAAGTAGCGGACTCCATCCCGCTCTGCCGGTGAGAACTCGGCCGCAAATTCGCGAGCAACGTATCCCAGGCCTCCGCCGACTTCCAAGACGGTGCGTGGCTTGGGATTCCACCACCCTCGCCGGCGAAGATGACGCGCGAGTAAACGCCCATACGTCAATCCCTGCAGCGCTTCGCTGGGTTCTCGGAACAGATGCGAGACGGTGGTTTCGATCGTGTCGAAGTGTCCGTCCCGCTTTGTGATGTCTCTCAAGTGAAAATCGGTGAGGTGCTCGCCGCCTTCAAATCCTTCCTTGCCGGACCACCCTTCGCGAATGTTTTGCAGAAACAAGTCCCATTTGGCGCCGTGCCGGTCGCCGGTCGGGGGCTCAGCGCCAAAGTAGC
>JBDUAJ010000189.1:0-5116 GCA_040004695.1 Nitrospirales bacterium
AGAATTGGACAGTGATCAGTCATCTTCTCGGCTTCACACGACCGAATCAATGTTCGTAACGAATGGGCGAGCGCCTGCAGATCTTCGATTTTCTTCTCCACCTGTGCCAGTTTGCCTTGGGTCTTTCGTTTCACATCTCCGCACGTCCGGGTCGATTCGACTCGGAGGTTAAGAAACTCCGCAACCTCGTGCAATGTGAAACCTAAGGCCTGCGCGTTCTTGATGAACTGAAGACGGTGGCATTCTGTCGGCCCGTAGATACGATAGCCGGAAGCCTTACGGGTCGCCGGTGCAAGCAGATGAAGCCGCTCGTAATAGCGCAGCGTCTCGACGTTGACCCCGCCCTGCTTGGCAAGCTGCCCGATGGTCAAGCCCGATCCCATGAAAGGACCTCATCTGCCGATACGCTACACCCTGTACCGCAGTACGGAGTCAAGAGCCTTTTTCGCCTTCCTGAGGATTTATTTATGGCCGCAGCCAAGCGCCTCAATATGCGGACCACTCGGTCGGGCGCGAAGATACTCTCCATCCCCTCCTGTCACGTTTTCATCGCCACTATAACTCATTCCGGATTCTGGGAATTGTGAAGCATCTTACAGAAACAATGTGACCATGGAGATTAAATGTCAGCCGGCTTGTAGAATCTATTGACCTGTACATCGCGACCTTGGTACATCAGGACGGCCTGACACGGCTGGCTCTAACTTTACGGGTGGGCGAACATTATGGCAGACAAGACGATTTCCGAGGCGGTCAGTGATCGCTACGCGAGAGCCGCTGCGGCCGGCGAGCAGATGTGCTGCCCGACCCAGTATAACCTTGAGGAGCTCCGCACATTTATTCCAGACGAAGTATTGAAGATCTCGTATGGCTGCGGCACACCGGTTGGCCTTCAGACTGTGCGTGTCGGTGAGACCGTGCTGGACATCGGCTCAGGAGGGGGAATTGATTGTTTCGACGCGGCGCGCCGCGTCGGCCCTGGCGGCCGTGTAATCGGCCTCGACATGACCGACACGATGCTGGCGATTGCCCGCCGCAATACCCCGATCGTCGCCGCCAATCTCGGCTATGCGCATTCGAATGTGGAGTTTCGGAAGGGACTGGCGGAGGACATGCCGATCGAGGACGGAAGCATCGATCTCATCATTAGCAACTGCGTCATCAATCTTGCTCCGGATAAGCACAAGGTCTTCCGAGAGATGTTCCGGGTGTTACGACCCGGCGGACGATTCACGATTTCGGATATCGTGTCCGATCGGTTCGTCCCGAACTATCTGATCCATGACAACGAGAAATGGGGAAACTGTCTTTCCGGCGCCCTTCAGGTCGGCCAGTATATGGCTGGGATGGTGGAGGCAGGGTTTCTCGGTCTTCATCAGGTGAGGTCCGCCCCATGGCAGACCATCGACGGCATTCAGTTTCTCTCCATCACATTGACCGGCTATAAGCTGCCGCCGCGCGAGGAGGAACACGATCAGGTCTTCGTCACGCTGCGCGGCCCGTTCAGCGCCGTGATCGATGAACGGGGTGAGACGTACCGTCGAGGTGAACCGAAAGGGGTGAACGAACAATCAGCCGAGTTGTTGGCCTTGCCGCCGTTGGCGCCGTTGTTTCTGCGGACCGAGGTGCCCTGTCGGCTGTCCCCATCCGATCCCCGTCTCACCATGATTCTGCCGGAAACAGCCCCTTGCGTCTGGCGAGGAGACTACGTGATCCTCGCCGGTCCTTTTCTGGAAGCCCACGATGATGACCAGCACGTGTATCGCCGGGGAGAGCCAGTGGAGATTTGTTCGAAGACCCGCAAGGTACTCGAGTCCGAGGGGTACCGCACGTACTTTGCCATCATTAACCGCGCCTCGGAACAGGTCATAGGGACCGAGGTCTCGTGTAGCCCGGACGGCGCCTGCTGTTGACATGGATATCTTTCTGGTTGCTATCGTCCTAGTACTAACGTTGGCATACGCCAACGGCACGAATGACGTCTCTAAGGCAATTGCCACGCTGGTTGGCGGCGGCGTGACAAACTACCGCAGCGCCATCGCCTGGGGGACGGCCTGGACGGTCGCCGGGGCGGGAGCTTCGGCGCTGGTCGCCGGGGCCATGGTGGCGACCTTTAGTAAAGGCTTACTGCAAATAGAGATGGTGATTCCACCCGCCCTTGGCCTGAGTGTGCTGAGCGGTGCCATTATCTGGGTGCTCATTGCGTCCCGCACCGGACTGCCGGTCTCCACGACCCATGCCCTGACGGGTGCGATGGTCGGCGCCGGCCTGGTCGCCTTCGGCGTTCGCGGGTTGATCTGGCCGGCCCTCCTGAGCAAGATTGCATTGCCGCTCCTCCTAAGTCCTGCCTTGGCGCTGTTCGCCTCCGTGATGGTCCACCCGTTGATCCGCGCTACCGCAGCCCGCTGGGAAGGCAGATGTCTCTGCTTTCTGCCGGCGTCCCGTGCACTCGTGACCATCGATGCGCACGGCACAACCAGGACGTGGTTTCAGGCCGCAGCCTTAACTCCTCCTGTCGTGGATGTGCCGGCCCGCTGTGATCGCGCCGGGCTTTCCGGAGTCGCCATTGGTCTCGACACTCTTCACTGGCTCTCGAGCGGGCTGGCATCCTTTGCACGGGGGATCAACGATGCACCAAAAATTATCGCGATGCTCATGCTCGGGGCGACCGTGTCTTTCTGGAACAGCGTGAGCGAGCAGATCGTTGTGTTCGGAAGCGTCGCCTTAGCAATGGGGGTCGGCAGTTATTTCGGGGGGCTCCGTGTGACCGAGGTGCTGGCCGAGAAGGTGACGCGCATGGATCATGTCGAAGGGCTCTCAGCTAACCTCATCACATCCTTCCTGGTCATGGTTTCGGCGACGCTCGGTCTGCCCGTCTCCACGACTCATGTCAGCAGCTCAGCGATTATCGGCATCGGCATGCTCAACGGTCTTCATTCCATCCGCTGGCGGACCGTGCGGGATATGGTACTAGCCTGGATCATCACGCTGCCCGCCGCCGGACTCTCGGCTTGCCTGGCTTACCTCCTGTTGGCAAAACTCGTATGAGATTGCTGTTGCGCGACTCCCCTTTTGCGCAGAGCTGTTTTCTCCCTTGGACTGACGATCCGCGGCGTTGTCCCAGGCCTTCGACTGGGTGCCGTCTGACGAAGAGATTCAGAACTACCGCGGCATTTAGAATCCGATGGCGAACCGGAGGCGAATGCTGGAGGGCAAGTGAACGGGGGAGGATGAGAGATAGTCCATGTTCGAGGAACATTGCGATGTTCTTTAAACACGCAGCCAGAAAAATCAACATTCACAATGTGGTGGTCCCAACGGGATTCGAACCCGTGTTTGAGCCTTGAGAGGGCTGACGAAGACGAAGAAGATCAATGAGTTAGGTTTTGTCTACCTTCCAACTGACTCCACCATATTCCAACGAGTTCCAATATGCGTGGTCGATATAGACCATTGTGCACTGCATGTTGCGACCTGCTGATTAAGAGTTGCGATAATACTATACCTACCGACACCCAAGACGATCTATCAGAAGGAAATATTGCAGTTTTGGAAAAGGAATGATCTTGATGGAACATGCTGAGTCGGGCTGTTCTGGTAGCAACGTGGTAGCAAAACCTTTGGAGGCCATTACTAAGGCTGGACGGTGCTGCTGGATCACGTGGCATGGGCGTTACTTTTGTACGTAATTATCTGTCCGGCTACATTTAAGCTTTTAGAGCATATATATGTTGGCGCCCCAACGTAGCAATCTTCCCATATGCGTCATCTCTGCACTAACAGCAGCATGCCCCCCGCTTCGTGGCCATTTTGAAGTGGAAATTGGTGACGTGCGCATCGTTTCCGATTCTGCTAGACAACTCGGTGGCGGCAGGGACCCTCTAGCCGATGCAGCGGTCGGTTTTTTTGTGCTTCGCCGGATAATCGATTTCCCATGCCCCGCTGGATGTACCATGGTCGATAAGTTACCAAATTCGGCCTTGATTGGCATTACTGGGAGCTTCAGCGGCACGTTCTCCAGTAACAACTTCACTTTTCCTCCATTCGACCCCACTGGCAGCGTAAGCGCTGCATATCATGGGCCGGGAGAAATGACGTTCACGCCCCAAACTTTTCGTCTTCCAGGTGTTGAACATTTTGGAGAAGAAAAAGCAACGACTACAACATTATTTGTCGATGTGCCTGTTCCTTTCGACATCAACATAAATGGCTTTGCTCATTTGCCGTTTAGCTCTTTTGTCCTGATCCGAGCTTTTGCGATGAATCTTTTATCTCCGCTCAGCTTGTTATCGGAGCACACGTCCAAACGCCAATCCTGTTTACTGCGCCATGCGAGCCGATTCCCGAACCCTCCACATGGCTATTGCTCGGTTCGGGTCTTGCTGGTCTCATAGCCTGGCGTTGGTCCCTTTCGCCCCCCCTATAACGGCATGGCGGGCCTGTGTTGTGCTAATGGCCGCTTTACCTGGGAACCCGCTGATTGGTTATCAGCCAGCGAGTCCCATTCCAGAATTGATAAGGCCCCATGCCAAACGACATTGTGATTGAGCTATGGCACCACGGCGGTCATTGGTCGCTGAAGAAGAGTGGTGATCAGTATTGGTATAAGGGCCCGTTCCCGACACCCGGCTTTCCGCCTTACCCGTATCGATACGGCCTAGGCTTCGGCCCTCCGATCTATTCGAGCCCGTTCTATTATCCGCCAGCCTTTTTCTCCTCGTATCGGCCATACCCACATCGGTATAGTTGGCACGGGCCCCCCCCGTTACTATCGCCGCTAGATGGCTCTAGGGCTTCGAGCGGCACCATCTAAGATTGGCGTGTGGGCCTGTCGGCGGATGGAAAGTGGGTCTGCACTTGCCGTTGGACTGGCGATATCGTAGTTCTTTTAAACCCTTCCTTGTCAGCGAAGATGAGGCGCAGAATTTTGCGAGTACCTTCAGGTAACTCGGGAATCACAAACTGGTGTTATGGGCATAGCCCAGGCAGCAGTCTCGAAAACCGGAGTCTTCGAAAGGGGACCGCGATTTCAAATCTCGCCCCCTCCGCCATTGTTTCAGGCCAAATTTGAGGTCTTGTGGTCGCAACTGTTAATCAGGATTTAGGCGGTTAGCTC
>JBDUAJ010000190.1:0-5067 GCA_040004695.1 Nitrospirales bacterium
GGCATCAGCACTGAGCATCCTGTTGAGTCGTTAAGGCGTGCCCAAAGGAAATGAAATGCATCCTACTCAATCAGATTTGACGCCGCTCCACGAGGCACAGAAAACGGTACTGGACGCCGCTCGGCCATTGGGGCTTGAGAAGGTGGCTATCTTACATACGCTCGGCCGCGTGCTTGGCGAAGATATCGTTGCGACACGCGACAATCCGCCGTGGGATAATTCGGCCATGGATGGTTTTGCGGTGCGCTGGGAGGATCTGAAGCAGGAGCATGCGATCAGCAAGCCGGTCATCCTGAACGTCATCGAAGAGGTTCCTGCCGGTAAAGTCGCGACAAAAGCCGTAGGGCCTGGCCAGGCCATTCGAATCATGACGGGTGCGCCCCTGCCCCGGGGTGCGAATGCCGTGGTCAAAGTCGAGGAAACCGAACCGTCCTCCGATTCGGTGAAGATCTTCAAACCGATCGAGCACCGCGCCAACGTTCGCCCCCAAGGGGAAGACGTGAAGAAAGGTGAGTGTATTATTCGCGAGGGAACGCAGATTCGTCCGGCGGAAGCCGGGATGCTGGCCATTCTTGCGAAGTCGTTCGTGCTTGTCCATCAGCAGCCGCGCGTGGCGATTCTTTCTACCGGCGATGAACTGGCCGATTTGGATGAGCGCTTCAGCGAGGAGAAGATCATCAATTCGAACAGCTACGGCATCGCCGCTGCGGTGCAAGAGGCGGGGGGCATTCCCATCTTGCTGGGCATCGCGCACGATCAGCCGGCGGCATTGAAAGAAAAAATTGCGCATGGGTTGAATGCCGATATTCTTGTGCTGTCCGGCGGAGTCTCGATGGGGGATTACGATTTTACGAAAGCGGTCTTTAAGGAACTTGGCGCAGAGATGAATTTTTGGAAACTGGCAATCCGACCCGGTCAACCGTTGGCGTTTGGCAAAATTCAAGGCAAGCTGGCGTTCGGCCTACCCGGCAATCCTGTCTCCTCGATGGTCACCTTTGAGCAACTCGTTCGGCCGGCGATGCTCAAGATGTGCGGTCTGCGAACCTATGGCCGTCCAGTCTTGCAGGCACAGATGCAGGAAAAGTTTTCCAAGCGGAACGATCGCCGCCACTTTCTGCGTGGCGTGCTGACCCGCGAAGAGGGTGTGTTCAAAGTGCGTACCACCGGGGAACAGGGATCCGGAATTTTGACCTCCATGGTGAGGGCCAATTGTCTCATCGACGTCTCCGAGGAGATTGAGCGGCTGAATCCGGGAGACTGGATCAACGTGCAGGTGTTGACCCATGACATTTGGACGAATGAACCCCCCCCTGTGTCGAGCGGGCACGGGACGCATTGTTGCTGACCCTTCCTCCGGCAAAGGACCCTATGACAGTCCCGATTGTGAGTTTTGTCGGACGATCGAATAGTGGAAAGACGACGCTCATCGAGCGCCTCATCCCTGAGTTGGTCCTTGCAGGGTATCGCGTCGCCACGATCAAACATGCCGGCCATGGCTTTGATCTCGATACGGAGGGCAAGGATAGCTGGCGGCATAAGCGGGCCGGCGCCAGCACGGTGATCGTCGTCTCCAAAGGGAGCCTCGCGATGTTCTCCGATGTGTCGAGTGAAATCGGCGTAGAGGAACTGCGCGAGCGATTTGTGGATCGCGATCTCGATCTCATCATCGCCGAAGGCTGGAAGAGCGAAGGGTACCCGAAGGTGGTGGTCGTACGTGATCAACTCGGCGAGATACCGGTGTCGACGGAAGGGCTGCTGGCCGTCATGTCCAACATGCCGATTGAGCTGGCGGTACCGACCTTCCACTCGGACGAAATCAAACGCCTGAGCGAGCTGCTCATTCGCCACTTCCCAAAACGATGATCCGCACGCCTCGAGCCGTCGTCATTGTGACGATCATCGCGACCGCATTCGTGCTAGGCGGAGTGGCCGTTCCCGTGACCAATCACCCGGATTTCTGCGCCAGTTGCCATACGATCAGGCTGTCCCACGATACGTGGAAAGTCTCCACGCATAAGGATGTGACATGCGTGGCCTGTCATGTGCGCCCTGGTTTTCAGAATTGGCTGCATGACAAGGCATGGAACGGATCAAAGGATCTTGCCATCGCTCTCTTCGGCACGCCGACCGATCCGCATAATTTAACGGCCAAGGTGGATTCGGCCATCTGTATCAGCTGTCATCACGCGATCCTGCGGGTATCCGAGGTGGCGCCGCGCGATTTACCTCCGCCCGTGAACGACGTCGGGTTGATCATGAGTCACCGCACCCACATGGACGCTTTTTTCAAGCGCGGACAAGAAGAAGGCTGCACCACCTGTCATGCCCGGGTGGTACATGAGAAGCCAATCAAGGGATACCCGATCGTCATCCCGCGTGGGCATGTCTCGGAAGACAGCCGGCCGCATGATCCCGATCATCCCGAAGGGACGAAGCTTCGTGCTGCCGCCATGGCGGACTGCTTCCGTTGCCACGACGGCAAGACACAATACGAAGGAAAAGTTCTGAGCAAGCGTTGCGAGACGTGCCACCTTCCAGACAAGCTGGACAAGTTCCTATTCAACTGATTGCGGTCGCTTCATGAGGCGGTCAATCATGGGCAAAGATTGTAGTGTAGAATCCAGAGACACAATCTTCGCGAAGAACGAAATGAGAGTTGAGGCTGATCGTATGTCTCCCGCCGCAGTAGAAGTGAAGCACCTCACCAAGCGCTTTGGCGACTTTACCGCCGTGGACGATATTTCGTTTCACATCGGTCCTGGCGAAATCCTCGGGCTGTTGGGTCCGAATGGAGCGGGAAAGACGACCACCATTCAAATGCTGCTCGGTTTGGTCACACCGACCTCAGGATCAATCCAGATGTTCGGTCTCGATTTGGCCACGCACCGAGAGACGATACTGGGCCAAGTCAACTTTTCGTCCACCTACATTTCGATGCCGTTTTCGCTCACGGTGGAAGAAAATCTGCGCGTCGTGGCGAAGCTCTACGGGATGAACGACATCGCTCGCCGCATCGACGAGGTCGTCAAGACGCTTGAGATGGACGAGTTTCGGACGAAAGTCACGCGCAAGTTGTCGTCCGGCCAGATGACTCGACTCGCCTTGGCCAAGGCCATTCTGACGGAACCAAAAGTGCTGTTCCTCGATGAGCCCACCGCAAGTCTCGATCCGGATATTGCGCATAAAATCCGTGGCGTACTCAAAGAAGTGCGGCAGTCCACCGGGTTAAGCGTTCTGTACACCTCGCATAACATGCGGGAGATGGAAGAGATGTCGGATCGCATCATCTTCTTGCAGCGTGGCAAACTTGTCGCGCAAGGCACCGCGCAAGAGATCGTCGAGACGTTCGGTCAGCAGGACTTAGAAGAGGTATTCTTGAAACTGGCAAGAGAGGGGTAGCGTGGTACGGGGGTAAAGGGATAAGAAGAATAGATAGGCCGGCTTACCCCTTTATCCCTCTACCCCATACTCCTATTAGATGAAACTTCACCGCATCAATGCCCTGATTACTCGACATCTCTATCTCTACAAACGGAGTTTGCCGCGCCTGATGGAGATTTTCTATTGGCCATTTCTGGATCTGGTGGTGTGGGGCTTCATCACCGTGTACCTGATGAAGTTTCAGGGTCAAATTCCAGGGATGGTGACATTTCTTCTCGGCGCCCTGATCTTGTGGGATGTCTTGTTCCGGGCGCAGCAGGGCATCACGATCTCGTTTCTCGAAGAGATCTGGGCTCGAAATTTGATGAATCTCTTTGCAAGCCCGCTCAAGCCGAGTGAGTTTCTTGTCGCCACCATGGCGTTGAGTGTCTTCAAGGTCACCGCCGTTTCAATTGTCATGGTCGTGGCGGCGCTGATCTTTTATGACTACAACATTTTCAAAATCGGCCTTTCTCTCGTTCCCTTCGTCTTCAATCTGCTCGTGGCCGGCTGGACCATCGGGGTGTTGACCACCTCACTCATCATGCGATTTGGGCAAGAAGCGGAAGTGCTGGCGTGGGGCATGGTCTTTCTCTTTCAGCCGGTATCGTGCGTGTTTTATCCCATTGACGTGCTCCCCAAGTGGCTCCAAGCCGTGGCATGGGCCAATCCAGCCGCACATGTATTCGAAGGCATGCGAGCGGTCATCACCACGGGCGCGGTACCACCGGGCCATCTGGCATGGGCAGCCGGATTGAATCTTCTGTATCTCGCGCTGATGGTCGGCTGGTTTCACCACACGTTCAACGTCTGCAAGGAACGGGGGTCGTTAGTGCGGATAGGGGAATGAGCTCGCTTCGGCGTGGCAAGCATGGATCTGAAAAACCGGCTTTCAAGTTGACGTCGCATTAGGACTTCGAGCGCACGATTCAGAAAGTACCGTCATTCATAAGTTTTCAAACCGACTGAGAAGAGCGTCTGCCGACGAGGGTTCCCTTTGTGCAACGATGGTCATCGGGGCTGTGGCGTTTTCTTAAAATTTTCTTATTGCCTTCCGCTTGTTCTTTTTTCCTATATGTGCTACCGTACAGTCACTTCATCCCATGGGCCTGGCGATGAAGTCGAATAAAAGGGCCCGTTAACCGATGTTGTTTTTGTCCGAGAATCTGATCGAAGTCCGACCTGAGTCGCTTCTGTTTCGCGTCTTCGGCCCGTTCCTTCCTTCTCTCCTCGCGTCCAAGACAATATCACTTTCAAAGGAGGACCCTCATGGGTTCTAAGATTTATGTCGGTGGGTTGCCGTATTCGGCGACTGAGCAGGAGTTGAACAGCCTTTTTGCCACGCACGGCAGCGTGGAATCGGCTCGGGTCATTACGGACAAGTTTACCGGTCAGTCCCGTGGCTTTGGCTTCGTGGAAATGGCGAGCGGTGAGGACGCGTCGAAGGCGATCTCTGCACTCAACGGCACACAGATGGGCGGCCGAACACTCACGGTGAACGAGGCGAAGCCTCAGGAGCCGCGTTCAGGTGGCGGCGGCGGCGGAGACCGTGGTGGTCGTGGTGGATTCGGTGGTGGTGGGGGCGGCAACCGCGATCGCTGGTAATTGAATCTGACTTCCGAGAGGGGCTGCCGTCGAACGACGGCA
>JBDUAJ010000031.1:0-17153 GCA_040004695.1 Nitrospirales bacterium
ATTTCTTTGACTTTCTGCTCGAGATCCTTGGTCCGGGTATCGATATTCGAACGCTCTTTATCACGACTGTCCTTGATGCGCTGCAGCTCCGCGGACATGAATTCCGAATCGGCCGTCAATTTCGCATTGGCATCTTTCAAACTTTTTACCTGTTGGTCCAGAGCGTTTTTCTGGGCCCGCGCTTTTTCCACATCGGCCTTGATGGAATCGACCTCGGACGTCGCGGCCACGTATTTATCTTTACTGACACATCCCGCGGCACTCAGGGCGAATGCCATCATAGTCAACATCGCATACGTCTTCATCCCGTCCTCCCCGCTCAGCCTAGTCGATCGCACATGCTACACTGTTCGCAGTGAGCCACAAAGTTGATGTGTAGTTGATCATCGCTCTTTTGTCAATAGTAGACGCTATAGGCTCGCTTCCCGAGTGCACACGGACGTCTCCGTTCCCTTGACTCACTGTCGGCAGTCTGTGAGGATGCCGCCCGCTTTCGAACATACATAAAGAGGACCACAGGATGCGCGAATCAGACGGATCATCCCTTGGATTGGAACTCGCCGCGATCTTGGGGCTGGTGGAAGGCCTGACAGAATTTCTTCCCGTCTCGTCCACCGGGCATCTGATTATCGTCGGCCATTTAATGGGATTTACCGGGGCGATGGCGGACACGGCGGAGGTCGCCATCCAACTGGGCTCCATTCTGGCCATCATGGTCTACGAACGACATAAAATTGCCTCGCTGTGCTCTCACGCCGCTCACGAGCTGGTCGCGCTGCTTAATCTATTGTCAAGCAATCCGCGACAAGGGGTCTGGGAAGGGATAAGCTGGAGCAGTCTTGTAAGTCGCTCTATCGATCAACATCGAAGTCTTTGGTTCTTGATCGGATTGGCGATCGCATTTCTTCCCGCTGCCCTGGTGGGGTTTGTCGCCCACGATTGGATCGAGCGCCATCTCTTCACGCCGCAGACCGTGGCAGTGGCCTTGATCGTCGGAGGCGCGATCATTTTATGGGTCGAGGCGGCGCACCAACCGGTTCATGTGACGACGTTGGAACAGGTGGGCGTCAAAACTGCGCTGACTGTCGGCCTGGCCCAATGCTGCGCCTTGTTTCCCGGCATCTCTCGTTCCGGCGCGACGATCATTGGAGGACTCTTAGCCGGCATGGATCGTCGCGTCGCGACGGAATATTCGTTTTTTCTGGCTCTGCCGACGATGATCGTCGCGACCGCCTATAAGATGCTGAAGTCGTTCTCGATCTTCACGCAGCAGGATCTTATCGCCCTCATGGTTGGTCTCATCGTGTCCTTCTTCGTCGCCTGGGCCGTGATCGCCGCATTTTTGGCCTTTGTCAAACAACACACCCTGTCCAGTTTTGCCTATTATCGAATCGCGCTGGGCATCATCGTGTTGATGATGTTTTACTAGTAAGCAGGCGAACTAATCAGGAGACGAGGATGGCTGAGACCTCAACCGATACCGTCAAGGTGTTTGACACGTGGGTCAACGACAAGCAAGGCAGACTGCACTTTGATGTCATGACCACGGATGAGGCGACCGCCCTGATACTCGCGAGGCGACACCTTGAAAACATCGGCGAAGCCGGTGCTTCGGTCACCACGAAAGAATGTCAGTTCTGCCACAGTGAACCGCTCGTGTTCTTCTCAGTCGAACAACAGCGGCAGCTCAAAGAGCACGGTGCCTTTAGTGAACATGCCTACGTAGCACCAACGTCCCTCATCCATCAATATCCAAATATCCAGAAGCAGTTTGTCTTTGATTACGCGCGGCTCACACTACGTAATCTCTCGGTGGTATGTTTGCCGAGTTTTCTTTTTAAATAATAAGCGTAGGATATAAGGCAGTTATGACGTAAGCTTTAGGGATCACAGAGATGTCATCCGGAAGGAGACGCTATGGATCATATCGTGATTGACCCGCGTGGATATTGGGCACATACCGGCGAAGCAGAGCTGATCGCGCGACTCGCAGTCCGCGTCGAGCGGACACGGTGGCAAGTCGTGCTGGCGAAACATCTCCCTCCGGAAACCTGTCGGCTTGTGAACCAGGAAGTCTTCGCCACGGGTCCTGATCAACCCGGTCACACCGCTATCGAGGAGGTGACTTGTGAAGACGAATGACCCTGATCGATGTCCCGCCGGCCACGATCTCGATCGTGACGGGCGCCATACCGTCGTTCAATGTCAACGCTCGATCAATCACGACGGGAAGCATTGTTTCGAGGAAGACCATTACCTGATTCGCTGGCATGACGATGAAGCGACACGGCCAAAAGAGAACGCCATGCCGACGCAAATCCTACTCATCGATGATAATCCAACGGTCCTGGATGCAGTCGCAGCAACGCTTCGCACCAAACTATCCCATGCCGAAGTCAACGTCTGTCTTTCTGCCCGACGCGCCTGGGAGGCCATCGCCAGTTTCGATTATCATTTGATCATCGTCGACCAGTGCATGCCTGAAATGAGTGGAACAGAACTCATCCATCGCGTTCGAGCGATTCGCCCAAAGCTTCCTATCTTATTGATGTCAGGCTACCCCAACGATGGGCTCGGATCGAACGCGGTCGAAATGGGGGCAAGCGGATTTTTATCGAAGCCGTTGGACGGACAGACGTTGAAGGCTACAGTGGAAAAAGCGCTCGACACAGCCGGCCGGAACATGGACTGCGTGGCCGGTTGAACAGACGATGAGGCAGATGCATTTGTGACGTCGCTGGAACCAGCAAAGAGACGTTGACGCGCTGCTATGGGCGACCCTGCTGCAGCACTCCCTCTTCCTCTTTCTTATCCAGCGCGAAGTGAAGAATGAGAAAGAAGACGCCGACGCTGATCGCCGCGTCAGCCACGTTGAAGGCGGGCCAATGATAGCCGTGGATGTAAAAGTCTAAGAAGTCGATCACTTCCCCAAAGCGCGCGCGATCCAATAAATTGCCGATGGCGCCGCCGAGGATCGCCGCGATGCTCAGTTGTCCGACCCAATCGTCGTGACGAAGGCGAAAGAAAATCATTCCGAGCAACCCCAACGCAAAGACCGACGTCACCCCGAAGAAGATCAGCCGAAACGCCTGACCGCTGGAGGCCAGCAGGCCAAAAGCCGCGCCAGGGTTGCGAATGTAGGTGAGACTGAAAAATTCAGGAAAGACGGGAATCGATTCATGCAGCCGCATGGTCTGCATGATCTGCACTTTGCTGACTTGATCCAACACCACAGTCGACACGGTAAGGAATGCGAGAATCAGATATCGGGCATTCCTGCTCATCACCGAATCGCCTCAAGACACCGATCGCAGAGTGTCGGATGCTCTTTATCGATACCCACTGCTTCGCGATAATTCCAGCAGCGTTCGCACTTGTTGCTTGTAGAACCTGACACGCCTACTCTAACAGTGTCTGCAGCAAGGTCAGTCGCCTTTTTCAGTACAACTTGTGAAACGATATAGAGACTTGGCAAATCGGCTTCATATTGCTTCAAGAGGTCGTACTCATCCTCTCCGGCTTCCAGGATTACGGCTGCTTCGAGTGATGCTCCAATGACTTTGTCACGTCGTGCGCCTTCCAACTCACCCTGGACCGACTGCCGTGATGCAAGCAATCTCGCCCATCGTTCAGCTAGTGCCGTATCAGCCCACCGAGCATTCGCTTTGGGCAATGCCGACATATGAACACTTGATGTGTCCTTGGCCTTTTCCGGGAGTATGCGCCAGATCTCTTCGGCCGTGAAACTGAGAATAGGCGCCATCAGCTTCGTTAACGCAACGACAATCTCAAGCAGCACAGTTTGCGAACTACGGCGTAGCGGCGAATCGTTGTGAAACGTATAGAGACGGTCTTTCAGAATGTCCAAATAGACGGCGCTCATGTCCACTGAGCAGAAATTATTCAGCGCATGGAAAATCGCATGGAATTCGAAATCCTCATACGCTTTCGTCACGCGAGGAATGAGTTCACCAAGCCTCATCAAGGCCCAGCGATCCAACTCCGGCAAGCGATCATAGGACACCGCATGAACCGCGGGATCATAATCATACAGGTTACTCAGCAAGAACCGGCACGTGTTGCGGATCTTCCGGTACGCCTCGATGAGCTGGTTCAAAATCTCGTTCGAGATTCGAAGGTCCTCCCGATAATCTTGTGCGGAGACCCACAGTCGCAAAATCTCGGCACCGGAGTGCTTGATCACATCCTGCGGCGCGACCACATTACCGGCTGACTTCGACATTTTTCGTCCTTGACCGTCGAGGACAAAACCGTGCGTGAGCACGGCATCGTACGGCGCGCGGTCGTCGGTCGTGACACCGGCCAGTAAGGCGCTATGAAACCAGCCGCGATGCTGATCCGATCCTTCGAGATACAAGGCAGCCGGCCACCACTGTCGCGGCTTCAGCACAGCCGCATAGCTCACGCCCGATTCGAACCAGACATCAAGGATGTCTTTTTCTTTCTCAAATGAGGTGTTGCCACACGTCGCGCAAGTGGTCCCTGCCGGAACCAGCTCGGCCGCTGATTTCTGGAACCAGACGTCAGCGCCTTGTTTGCCGACGAGATCTGCGACATGCTGAATCACTTTTGGATCGGCCAATACCGTCCGGCAGTCGGTGCAGGTAAAACCTGGGATCGGCACACCCCAGACCCGTTGACGCGACAGACACCAGTCGGGTCGGTTCGAGATCATTCCCCCGATGCGGTCTTTGCCCCATGACGGGATCCACTTCACCTTGTGATCGATCCGCTCCATCGCCTTTTGACGTAACTGATTGGTCTCCATCGAGACGAACCATTGCTCCGTCGCCCGGAAAATGACCGGGTTCTTGCAGCGCCAGCAGTGGGGATAGGAGTGCGTGATCGATCCATGGCCGAGGAGTCGGCCTGAGGCTTTCAAGGATTCGACGATGGCGGGATTCGCCTTGAATACATGCTGTCCGGCAAACTCTTTCACCACCGCCATGAACCGCCCAGCGTTATCGACGGGCGCGAGAATTTCCAGCCGTTCTCCCGGCGTGGCTGAGGCATTGTGCGACAGCACCAGCACATAGTCTTCTTGCCCATGGCCGGGCGCAATGTGGACGCAACCGGTACCTTGATCGAGCGTGACGAAGTCTCCGAGCAGGATCGGCGACAGTCCAGTCGTCAATGGACGTTGCGTCTCCAGCGCTTCGAATCCCTCACTCCCTTTTTTTGAGCCGAGCACCGTATAGGTCGATAATGAACACGCCTTCGCCACGGACTCGACTAATGGCGTGGCGATGATGAAGACCTCTGTGCCGACTTTTACGAAGGCATAGTCGATATCGGGATGAAGGCAGACCGCTTGATTGGCCGGAAGTGTCCATGGAGTCGTGGTCCAGATCACCACCGAGACGGATGTCACATCGGCAGGAAACGGAACATGAAAAATACGGCTCAATACGCTTGGAGACTGAGCCACCGGAAACTTCACGTAGATCGACGGCGACGTGTGATCTTCATACTCAACTTCAGCTTCAGCCAAGGCCGTCTGGTCGTATGTGCACCATAGAACCGGCTTGAGCCCTTTATAGACGCCACCCTTTTCGACGAACGTGCCGAACTCGCGCAGAATCGTCGCTTCATAGGCAGGATCCATTGTGAGGTAGGGGTGATCCCAGTCCCCCAGCACACCCAACCGCTTAAACTCATCACGCTGGATCGTGACGTACTTCTCGGCATACTCACGGCACAGCTTCCGGATCGCCGGCGTATCAAGTTGACTCTTCTTCTCACCTAACTCCTTGAGCACTTGATGCTCGATCGGCAGCCCATGGCAATCCCACCCGGGCACATAGGGCACATGAAAGCCGGCCATCGTCTTGGACTTCACGATGATGTCTTTCAAAATCTTATTGAGGGCGTGGCCAATGTGAATCCGGCCGTTCGCGTACGGTGGACCATCATGGAGCACATACAGCGGCCTGGCCTTTCCCGCTTCCTGGAGACGCTCGTACAATCGTTCCTGTTCCCACCAGGCAAGCATCTCGGGTTCCCGCTGAGGCAAATTCGCTTTCATCGGAAAATCGGTACGAGGCAAATTAAGCGTGGCTTTGTAATCCATCAGGTTGTAGTTAATCTAGCGCGCGGCGTTCTGCAAGAAGATTTTTTTGGCTGAAGTGAGGATGGTCGGATGATCGATGCCTGATTTAACTGACCGCCATCATGCGATCCAAGGCGATCTTTGCCCAGGTCTTCTCATCACCCGGCACGACAATACGGTTGACGACGTGCCCTTCTGCCAGGTTCTCTATCGCCCAACAAAGGTGGGGAGCGTCAATACGAAACATGGTGGCACATTGACAGACTGTGGAAGAGAGAAAAAAGACCCGCTTATCGTGTTGTAGCCGCTTGAGACGATTGACGAGATTCAGTTCCGTTCCCACCGCCCATGTCGTACCGGCAGGAGCGGCACTCACGGTCTTGATAATGAACTCCGTGGAGCCGACGAGATCTGCCTTATTGACGACGTTCTCGTGGCATTCCGGATGCACGATCACTTGTCCATTCGGATATTGTTTTCGAAAATAATCCACATGTGCCGGTTGGAACATTTGGTGGACGCTGCAGTGGCCTTTCCATAAAATCAGCCGTGCGCGCTTGATCGCCTCGACCGTGTTTCCGCCCTTGGGCATATCCGGATCCCACACAATCATCTGGTCACGCGGGATGCCCATTTTATTGGCCGTGTTGCGGCCGAGATGTTCGTCGGGGAAGAACAAGATCTTTTCCCGCCTGGCCCAGGACCAATCGATGACCGCACGCGCATTGGACGACGTGCAGGTAATCCCGCCGTGTTCTCCGCAAAAGGCTTTGAGCACCGCGGCAGAATTGACGTAGACTGCCGGCATGACCGCGTCTTCGACAGGCAGAATGCGCCCGAGCGTCTCCCAACAGTGCTCGACCTGCTCGATCGCAGCCATATCGGCCATCGAACAGCCGGCAGCGAGGTCCGGGAGAATCACGGTTTGTTGTGACCGGCTCAAAATGTCCGCGGTCTCGGCCATAAAGTGTACGCCACAAAAAATGATATTGGGACGCTCGGCGTGCTCCGCGGCCAGTTTGGACAGCATGAGGGAATCGCCACGGAGATCCGCATGTTCAATGACTTCGTCGCGCTGGTAGTTGTGTCCGAGGACCAGAACGCGGTCACCAAGCGTGCGCTTCGCCGCCGCGATACGGGCAGATAACTCCTCAGCCGCCAAATTTTGATAGTCGGCCAGCGGAAGCTCTGTTGTCTCAAGCACTTTCATCGCCTCTGGAGTCCTTCATTCATCCACAATAATGTAACAATTGTACGACAGCCCCTGCCGACAATCAATGAATCTTCCGGCCTAAGCCTGGATTGTTCATGAACATCTGCTGCGGCAGCCGATCCTCTCGCCCGGCGGGGCTTTTCTCGTTCGGGCTCCTCGACGGACCGCAAGTACGCCTTTGTCGCCCTCACTTGCGAGAAGCCCCCGGCGGGCTTCGGTCTCAGCCGCCTCGCGACGATGTTCGTGAACAATCCAGGCTCGTTCCTACGGGAATAGGCCGAAATGCCCAATTGACACGGGGAAAAACCAGGGTGTAGGATCGCGCTCTAGCTAGGGGAGCCTGGGTTTCATTACACGTTATTCGTCAATCGTTAATCGCCGGAGTTCTTGCTCCTCCGTTTAACGTTGAACGGTTAACGAATAACGTCCCCAACAGGCTGAGAGTCCGAATGGACAACCCTCAGAACCTGACCTGGATAATGCCAGCGTAGGGAAGCGGACAGCTTAGAACACCAAGCCGCACCCCTGATCCTGGTGCGGCTTTTTTGTTTGGACAACCGGAGGACCTCATGAGCCACCCACAGCCTTCACACAACGGCGGAGAGATCACAAACGGAAACGGAACAGGTCCCGGCAATGGGACTGGCAAGCACACCGTTGATACCACACTGACCACCGCTCCGTTTCCCGAGTCTCGTAAAGTGTACGTGGATGGGTCTTTGCCGGGAGTCCGTGTCGCGATGCGGGAGATTACGCTCACGCCGACAAAGACGGCCAATGGAGGGCCTGCCGTCGACAACCGATCGATTACCGTCTACGACACATCAGGACCGTACACGGCCCCGGACGTCACCATCGACATCCGTGGCGGCCTTGCCCCTCACCGACTGAAGTGGATCATGGACCGCCAGGATATTCAAGAGCTGCCGAGCGTCACGTCAGAATACGGACGGGTGCGAGCTTCCGACCCCAAACTGGCTGACTTGAGATTTCAGCACATTCGGAAGCCGCTTCGGGCCAAGGCCGGTCATAACGTCAGCCAAATGCATTATGCCCGCAAGGGAATGATTACGCCGGAAATGGAGTACATCGCCATCCGTGAGAATCAGCGCCGTGAAATAGGACGCGATCTGATCGCCGGCAACAATAGCCATGGTGGCGGGGTTGCGCAGCATCCGGGACAGGCCTGGGGCGCTCGCATTCCGTCGACTATTACCCCGGAATTTGTACGTGATGAGGTGGCGCGTGGCCGGGCGATCATTCCCGCGAATATCAACCATCCGGAAAGCGAGCCGATGATCATCGGTCGCAACTTTCTGGTGAAGATCAATGCGAATATCGGCAACTCCGCCATCGCCTCGTCCATCGAAGAAGAAGTCGATAAGATGATCTGGTCGATCCGCTGGGGCGGAGACACGGTCATGGACCTGTCCACCGGCAAAAACATTCATGAGACGCGCGAGTGGATTCTCCGCAATTCTCCAGTCCCCATCGGGACCGTGCCGATTTATCAGGCCCTGGAAAAGGTCGGTGGAAAGGCAGAGGACCTGACCTGGGACATTTTCCGAGACACATTGATCGAACAAGCCGAGCAGGGCGTGGACTATTTTACCATCCACGCCGGCGTCCGATTGCCCTATGTCCCGATGACGGCGTATCGCATGACGGGCATCGTCTCGCGGGGAGGATCGATCCATGCGAAGTGGTGCCTCGCGCATCATCAGGAGAATTTTGCCTATACACACTTCGAAGAGATCTGCGAGATCATGAAGGCCTACGACGTCTCCTTTAGCTTGGGAGATGGCCTGCGCCCGGGTTCGATTGCCGACGCAAACGATGCTGCGCAATTCGCAGAACTCGAGACATTGGGCGAGCTGACTAAAATTGCATGGCGGCACGACGTGCAAGTGATGATCGAAGGGCCTGGCCATGTTCCCATGCATCTGATCCAGGTCAACATGGAGAAGCAACTGAAAGAGTGCGATGAAGCGCCGTTCTACACGCTAGGCCCGCTGACCACCGACATCGCGCCCGGATACGATCACATTACGTCAGGAATCGGCGCGGCGATGATTGGATGGTATGGCTGTGCGATGCTCTGCTACGTCACGCCGAAAGAACACCTCGGCCTGCCTAACCGGGAAGATGTGAAGACGGGAGTAATCACCTACAAAATTGCCGCGCATGCGGCTGATTTGGCCAAGGGGCATCCAGGCGCGCAGGCGCGGGACAATGCGCTCTCGAAGGCTCGATTCGAATTTCGATGGGAAGACCAATTTAATCTGTCGCTCGATCCGGATACGGCTCGCACCTTTCACGACGCCACCCTCCCGGATAATGCCGCCAAAGTCGCGCATTTCTGCTCCATGTGCGGTCCGCATTTTTGTTCCATGAAAATCACACAGGATGTCAGAGATTACGCTGTACAAAAGCAGTTGGATGAACAGCGGGCGCTAGAAGTCGGCATGAAAGAAAAATCGGAAGAGTTCCGAGAATCTGGTTCCGAAATCTATCTCTAAACTTATGACGGAGGCCGCTCAAAAAGGCGATCCAACAAGGCCGCAGCCGAAGAAAGCACCGGAGGCGTACCCTCTGGGGTACGTTGAGGATGCTTTAGAGGCGAGAACGCAGTTGGGCGCATTTTTCAGCGGCCGTTGAATCAGGAGCGATCATGGGGAAGGTAAAACCGGCGCCTCTGCGCGAGCGCGACATCACTCGTCAGATCGCGCGTGAGTGGTACAAAGAGTTCGATCAACTGATCGAAAGCGACGTGATCATTGTCGGCGCCGGACCGTCCGGTCTCATTTGCGCGCGCGATCTCGCCACGATGGGATTCCGCACCCTCGTGATCGAACAATCGCTTGCGTTAGGCGGCGGCTTCTGGTCAGGCGGCTATCTCATGAACAAAGCCACGATTTGCGCGCCTGCGAATGAAATTCTGAACGAGCTCAACGTCCCGTGCAAGCAGATCAAAGAGTGTGAAGGCATGTACATTGTCGATCCGCCTCATGCCACGGCGGCATTGATTGCCGGGGCGTATCAAGCGGGGGCGAAAATCATGAATCTCACGCGGGTGGTCGATCTCATCTTGCGGCGAGACGGGATCTTGGAAGGTGTCGTGGTCAACAACACGACCGCCGAGATGGCAGGACACGACATTATCCACGTCGATCCCATTGCACTGGAGAGTAAAATTGTCGTGGATGCCACCGGTCACGATGCGGTCGTCGTGAACCTTTTGCATCGCCGGAATCTGTACAAAGCGGTTCCCGGCAACGGCGGGATGTGGGTGTCACGCTCGGAAGAAGATGTCATGGATCACACCGGCGAGGTCTATCCCAACTGCTTTGTCATCGGGCTCGCGGTTTCAGCTGTTCACGGCACCCCGCGTATGGGTCCAGCATTCGGCTCGATGTTATTGTCCGGACGCTATGGAGCGGAATTAATCAAAAAGAAGTTGAAACAAGAATGAAATACCGTGCCTTAATTGCCCTGCAGACTGCTCAAAAAGGTCAGCCAGCGAGGCCGCAGGCCAGAAACAACCGGAGGCGTACCGATATTTCACCCGCCCATCCCCGAGCCGGCCACGACCGGCTCTTTCCCGCGGGTACGTTGAGGATTGTTTCTCGCTGAGAACGAAGACTGGGAAGGAGCGCGTCTTGGCGCGCTTGGGGTGGTGGGTGTGAACGGACATTTTTCAGCAGCCTGATTATGGATATACAAGATTTTTTGATTCAAGGCGAAGGACGCGAAGAGGATAAGAAGGAAGCGTGGAGCTACTTCCAGAAGGCCTATGAACATCAGATGAAAGGCGAATTGGAAGAGGCGGTAAACCTCTACAAACAGTCCATCCAAAGCCATCCGACGGCTGAAGCCTATACGTTCCTCGGTTGGACTTATAGTTTCATGGGACAGCTCGACGATGCGATCGAAGAGTGCCATCATGCTATTCAAGTCGATCCTGAATTTGGAAATCCTTATAACGACATCGGCGCGTATTTAATCGAAAAGGGCGAGTACGACGAAGCCATCCCCTGGTTTGAAAAGGCGTTACAAGCGAGGCGCTATGAGAGCCCCGCGTTCCCACATCTCAATCTGGGCCGTGTCTACGAACGCAAAGGACAATGGTCAGAAGCTATAGATTGTTATAAGAAGGCGCTGACGCTTAACCCGAACTATGCGTTGGCGAAGAAGGCCTTAGGCCGCGTCATCGGCATGCTCAACTAAGCGGTTGTTGAAAATGGCCGCCAGCTGCGTTCTCGTCTCGCAAGCGTCCTCAACGTACCCCAGAGGGTACGCCTCCGGTGCTTGCTTCGCCTGCGGTCTTGCTGACGACCATTTTGAACAACCGCAAAAAACGTAACTCATATGGACCAGATGGACCAGAACAATAACAAAACGATCCTGGTGGCGGTGACTGACATCTTCTTCTACACGAAGATTCGGGATGCGTTGCTCCCTCACGGCTATCTATTGGAGCGGGCTAGATCACAGGACGATTTTGCTGACAAGCTAAACCAGACTGCTCCAGCAGCGGTCATCCTGAACATGAATGACGAGAAGGTTGATGCGTTCGACGCGCTTCGCCACGTGCGCACGACTCAGTCAGGGACATCGATTCCGACCTTGGCGTACGCCAATCATGAAGAGGTAGACACCTGGAGGAAGGCCAAAGAATTAGGCGTGACCAAGATTGTCTCTCGAAATGAATTTTCTTCACGGACGCGAGGGTTGGTGGAAGAACTCTTAGCTATCAGCAATCAGCCCTCAGCAATCAGCGTGGACAGAACTCCTCCGGATTAAAGAACGAAACCTACGGACAATTTTTCATCACTTTCTAAATGAGAAAAGCTGACGGCTGATAGCTGGCGGCTTCTGGGGTTACTCAATGAAACAGCTACGCCTTCATGACCAGCATGCGAAACACGGAGCGACGCTCCAAGAAGTCTCCGGATGGGAGGTTCCCCGGCATTACGGTGATCCCGTGGCAGAACACACGGCCGTGAGAAACGGAGTCGGCCTCGCTGACCTTTCTCATCGAGGGAAGCTTCGCGTGACCGGTGACGATCGCGTCAAATGGCTGCAGAGCATTATCAGCAACGATATTCTTCCATTGACGCCAGGCCACGGCGTCTATTCCAGTTTCCTCACGCATAAAGGCAAGATGCTCTCATATTTCCGCGTGTACGCGCTCCCCGATTCGCTGATGGTCGAGGATGTTGGCGAGATTGGCGACGCCACCTTTCAGGCATTCCGTAAATTTCTCCTGTACGGCACGAAAGCCAAAATGGAAAACGGCGCCGAGTCTTGGGGCCTCCTCCTTGTCAGCGGCCCAAAGGCTCCTGCACTGATCCAAGAGGCATTTGGTTGCGATGTCGCCGGATTGCAACCGTTGGCGTTTCTCACGCACGAGATCGACGGTCACCACGCTCTGTTGATACAGACAGAGGAAACCGGTGAGACAGACATCGAAATCCTGATTCCGGCAGATGCACTCCTTTCGGCCTGGGAACGATTGTGGGCCATAGGTGGACCGATGGGCCTCAAGCTGTTTGGGGCCGAAGCCCGCGAGATGCTTCGGCTCGAGGCCGGCCAGCCCAGGGCCGGTGCTGAACTGACGGAAGAAATTGTTCCCCCTGAGGCTAATTTAGAAGGCAAGGCCTTTAGCCTCAGCAAAGGCTGTTACCCCGGCCAGGAAGTCGTGGCTCGAATGGACACCTATGGAAGTCTCCGCCGCCGAATGGTCGGCCTTGTCCTGCTTGATCCGGTGATCCCCAAAATGGGGGCCAAATTGTTTAGTGGGGAACGCGAGGTGGGATGGATCAGTAGCGCGGCCCACTCGCCGTCATTCGGGTGCTCCATCGCCTTGGGCTTACCCTTGCGCGACTTCACCAACCCCGGCACGACCTTGACGGTAGACGTCGACGGCCAGCGGTACGATGCGACCGTTCGTCCCCTGCCCTTGTACTCCAATAAATAATTGGGTCAGCGCTCGGGATGGCGGGCATTCGCCAATGCCTCTGCGAATGTGAGCAGGCTCTTTCGCTCGTCGTTATCCAAGGCCAGCAACAAATGCGTTTCATCGGCGTGCATGAGCCGCAAGCTCAGGAACGGTTCTTCCCGCCGTTTTTCTCTGTTTTCCCATACGGCATCGATAATCTGAATCTTATCCAGGTCGCCGACCGACACGATGTCATAGCGAAAATACGAATCGCCGATCACCATGTCGTACACCACTTTGCCGCCGGTCAACACGAGCACGTTAAATCGTCCCTGGTCCTCGTACCCTTCCGGCAAGAAACGATTCACGTGCATCAGCATGATCTTTCGAGTACCCAACGCTATCTGAATGTTTTCGCGGAGCGCGTTGTAATCGATTTGCAGGGCTTTTTCATCAGGACCGGTCGAGGAGGCCGCCGCATTTTCAACTTGTTTCCAGACCTCTTCTGCTGTCATCGGACCCGCCATGTCATCGTCTCCTTCCATCCAAATATGCTGACACGAATCACATCGTATAAATTGCCATTCGGCACACTCCCTGCCGCTCTTTCCGATGAGCTCTGGATGAGTGCCAAACAGGGTGCTACGGTACCTGTGAGGCGTTGCAGAATGCAAGGGGTCTATCGAGGACTCCGACGCTCGTGCCTGGATCGTCCGTTCGAAGCGAGGGGCACCCGACTCATCCACGATGGTAAGCCGTAAGCTGGGCCCCTCGACCGTCACCACACCGAAGTTTGCAAAACCGCCTTCGCTATACACGTTTGTAGGCTTGAGATCGGTATTCGGAGGGACCGGCCGTCCATAGGCGGCCGATAGGGGACCGCAGATAAACTCATAAAAGTCGGTGATGCCGTCTCCATTGGGATCGTAGTCATTGACCTGCGTATAATGCACATCCCCGGCAAGCCAGACGATATTGGCAATGCGGCGAGCGAGTACCGCATCGACGATGCCACGCAGCTCCGTCAGGAAGCCCGTGCCATCCGCACCTCGCGCCCAGCTATCGTTGCCCGGCAAGAGCAGCGTCCCCCCTTTCTGATCGGAGAGCGGCACGCTCGTCACCACAAATTTCCATGTCGCTGTGGAACGGCTCAGCCCTTCCACCAACCATTCTCGCTGAGCGCTTCCCAGCATGGTTTTGTTGGGCCCGTCTTTATGACCATTGGAACTGCGGTATTGTCTGGTGTCCAAAATGAACACCTCGGCATCGGCCCCCCAGCGGAACTTCCGATAGAGACGGAATGGATCCTCCTGCGGGGTCGCAATCGGCCAGTATTCCAGCAGCGCCTGACGGCCGGCGGGCATCAACGGATCGATGGGCCCTGAAAAATTGTTGCGGACCTCATGATCATCCCAAATCGCATAGACCGGCGTGGCGGCTAAAAAGCGCTGCAGGGCGGCATCCTCCCGTTGATACCGATGTTTGGCGCGGTATTCATCGAGAACCGAGGCCGTCGACTCGCTCCCCGGCGCATTTGGAGGAGAGGGGCAACGGTCATCGCTGTAAATAGTGTCGCCCAGGAAAATCATGAACGCCGGGTGGCGACGAAGCATCTCATCAAAGATCGCATAACCCGACGGCTCTCGACGGCAGCGTTGTTGCCCTCCCAGGTCGCCACTCCACACGAATGTGAACGGCTTGGCCTGATTATCTGAGGGCGCCGTGGCAAACCGGCCTTCCAGAGCCGGCCCGGTTCGCAGGCGGTCTACGGATTCGTCCGGTTGGCCGGCCCGAATCACATATCGATAAGCGGTCCCCGGCTTCAGGCCATCAAGCAACACCGAAGCCGTATAGTCCTGATCCTTAGTAGTCTGGATCCCAGCGGATCGGAATGATGGCCCCCCATCCATCCATTCCACTTGAACGGTCGATGCGCCATTCGTCCGGAACCATACTCGTGCAGAATGACTGGACACTTCCCCGGTCGCCACTCCGTGTTGTAGAAGAGAGGCGCTCGCCGCTTCATCGGCAAATGGACTACCAGGCGGCAGTCCTGGGCGATAGGAAGGCTCGCATCCTAGCTGCGCTGCAAGAAGAACAGCGCCGATCGCGAGTGGAAAACGACTTAGAATCATGAGTGACCTTTCCTTACTTCAATCATCTTGCCCCATTACCCCATCGCTCCATGCGGGTCTGGGACACGGGCGATCAGGGTGTACTCTTGCAACCATGAAAGGAGGTCCGGCATACTATTGCTGACATCTGCCGACATTCGTGCTGGAAAGGAACAAGACCCTTATGAACGACGAACGTTGCTTAATTGAAGGCTGCACGAATCTGGCTTACGCGCCCGGCGGGACCGCTTCCCTCTGCAAAGAACATTTCATTAATTTTGTGACATGGCGACGTCGTCGTGGCCCCGTGATGTTCACCAAATATGCCGGCATGACCATGAACGAGCGAGATACCATCGTCACGGAATGGCAAAAATCGGTCATGGCCTCCGAGTAGCTTCCTCTGCTTCCTCTTTTTCATAATTCAGCACTCGAGTGATCCCCCTCGCCATCCGTACATTTTTCGCACCATCTTTCTCTTCTTCTCTAAAACAACGCGAGAGCGCAGTCGGGCTAATCTCCCCCGCGCGCATGCACCGATCACCTTCCGCTTCGGGAAGAGGCGCGCCTGAGGCGGGTGGGTGAAAAGATCCGCAATGTGCGAGCACAAAGGGCGACCCGCCGCCCTCCGCACCCTCACCCCATCACAGGCGACCCGTGATGGTGGATAAGGTACCATCGACCCTCTATCCGCTCATAAAGATTGGTCGCGAGAATCTGGCTCTCCTGAGTCGTTTCCCCTTGGTGACTGCGGATGTTCTCCATGCAGATGACCCAGGCAAGATCGCCCGCCACCTGGACCAAGATATCCGCTAACTCAAACTTCATTGAGAAGGTATTGTTGAATATTAAAACCCATGAGTCGCGCACGGCAGGCCAACCCACTCGATGCGTCCAACCTGGATGAATGCATGTGACATGGTCTTGCTTCGCCCAAATCTGATCCATCCGTGCGATATCTAGATGTTCGAAGGCTTCATAAAAATCCTGATTTGCGCGGGTCACTTCTTCAATACGTTCTTGAATCATACCGCTCCTCATTCGTGGCGGCCCTATCATACGCCAAACAGGTCATCCGTTCCATGTCGTGTTGATTGAAGCCCGCCGGCACCCGAGTTTAAGATACGGCATGGTATTCATGAATGGGGTCATTCCATTCATCCCTCACCCGCTGGTTCGCAATCCCCATGCGATGACAATCGCGCCACGGTGGTGGCCACGCCCGGGACTCTTGCGGGGAGTTCCGTGTGAACCTCGGTTATTCACCGTTGCGGCCGGCTCTTGCATCTTGGGTTACTGCCACTGGCAGAGACATCCCGCACGACATCCGACGCTCCTTGTCGTCCATGGATTGGAAGGCTGCAGCGAGTCACGGTACATGCGTGGCATCGCCACGAAGGCGTGGCGGGCCGGCTTCAATACGATTCGGATCAATCAGCGCAATTGTGGAGGGACGGAACATGAGACGCCGACGCTCTACCATAGTGGTCTTAGCGAGGATCTTCTCGCCGTTGCCACCGAGTTGGCCGACAAAGATAAACTTCAGCGTCTGTGGTTCGCGGGTTACTCGATGGGCGGGAATTTGGTCTTGCGAATGGCCGGAGAGGTGCAGGCTTCGTTCGCTCCTCTCAAAGGCGTGATGGCCGTATGTCCCAATATCGACCCGGCGGCCTGCGTGGCGGCACTTGAGCAGCGAAGCAACTGGATCTATCATCGACATTTTTTGACCAGCATGCAGGCCAGACTCAGGCGCAAAGCGATGTTGTTTCCCCAACGCTTTGATCACTGCTGAGGTCCAACCGTTCCACAGCATGA
>JBDUAJ010000191.1:0-5051 GCA_040004695.1 Nitrospirales bacterium
CGCGAAACATCCCAAATCAAACTACGCTAATTAATGCAATCAAATACTAGTCTGCTCAAAAAAGCCGCTCAACGAGGCCGCAGGGAAGTGAGGGCCACGAGGCGTACTTCCGTGTACGTTGAGTGGACCGCACGACCGAGAACGAAGTTGACGGATTTTTTCAGCAGGCTAGCCGTAGCGATCGTCGTCCCAGGGGAACGCCGTGTTCGAATAGCCGCGCACTTCCCAGTAGCCCTTACGATCGTCTTCCAGAAACAGAATCTCCTTGATCCACTTCGCGCCTTTCCACGCGTACCGTTTGGGCACGATGACTCGCACCGGTCCGCCATGCTCAGTAGGAAGCGGCTGTCCATTCCACATCCGCACGAGTAGAACGTCTGCATCATCACAGGCTTCCAACGGGAGATTGGTGGTGTAGTTATCATACGAGGTGAAGTGGACGAAGCGGGCCTCGGGACGAAGCTTGGCCATCTGCATGATGTGCCGAAAGCTCACCCCTTCCCAGGCATTATCGAACGTACTCCAGGTCGTCACGCAATGGAAGTCTGAGACGTCGTGTACGTGCGGTTGCGTCAAAAACTGGTCCCACTTCCACGTGAAAGGAGTATCCACCAGCCCGTTGACAGAGAGACGCCAGTCGGTCAGTGGAATGACCGGATGGATGCCGAGGTCCAACACCGGCCACCCCTTGGCGAGATGTTGACCCAGCGGAAGGCGACTTCCACGCGGTCGCCGATCTTGAACGGCCCCTTCTTCGAGCGACAGGCCCCGTTTCGTCTTGGCCCACTCCTGCTTTTTCGCGATTAATTTTTCGTTCAGCTCATCCATGAGTTTTTCCTCAGCATTGGACAGGACGGAGTCCGTCTATATTGCTATATTGCCCACTATTGCCGATGTGCCGCGGGTCATCCCTGCATGATGGTCCGCCAGGCGTGATGCTGCCATGAACCTATAGCGAATCATGACCGATCGCCTCCTAAGCGTGCCTATCCCGGCTGAATGGTGAACCGCATGGTTCCCATCAGGCTGATTTCATTCACGCGCCAGCCGACATGAACTTCGACCTTATATTGCCCTGGCTTCCACCCACCGGTCGGGGCATCCAGCTTCACGTATCCTGATTCGTCCTCCAAGGCGATCAACATCACATCCTGCGCGATGAGTTTGGTCGGATCCAGGTCGACCACACGTTCCGGATAGCACAAGCCGAATATCTGAAAGGACTCCAGATGCTGGTGAAGCTTGAAGACCATGAACACCGACGCATCCTGGCGAAAGACGTCGGTGGGATTAACCGGCACGATGTCGTTGGCACGATGATAGCCAAGCTCTTCTTCGAAGCCTTCGGCAAATTCAATGGACCGGAACAGACCTTGGGGGGCGGCATCGAAGTTATATGGCTTCGCTTCGTTGGAATTCTGAAATTCAGGGATCGGCACGTTGCGGGTGATGGGCGGGTCTTCCGCCATACTCAGGCCTGACGGACATGAGCCGGCGATGAGAAGCACGGCAGCTCGTACTATGATGGCCGGCACGTACATACCACTGTGATTGTTACACGGACCTTCCCGGCACTGTCAACGAGGAGCGGACCGTCGTGATCTTCTATTGGACTGAGTGCCGAGGGCGGTTGCGACGCCTCTTGAGCTTTTGTTACACTCCCTCGTATGTTACCCACCACCTTCAATAATCCGGATGCCCTGCCTCAACTCATTGGGGAATTTCGCCCTGTCGATGAGTGGCAGGCTCATATCAATGATATCTTCTATGGATTGCGTGGCGGTCGGCTCCGCGAGTTCTCTCAAACGTTTGCTGCGGCAGATTATCGGATGGCCCATGCCCTTGCGGCGGATTACTTTGATCGCGTTGTGAAACGCGATCAGGCAAGGGGCGAGGGGCAAGGGGCAAGGGGTGAATCAAGCAGCAATCCTGCCTCTCGCCTCTCGCCCCTCGCCCCTTGCCTCGTTATTCATGAATGGGGTTGCGGAAACGGCAATCTCGCCGCCTGTTTTCTCACACATCTCAAGGCGATCGATAAGAACAGTCAGGTCTATCCGAGAGTCCGCTATGTGTTGGTGGATACGCAGGAGGCCGCCCTCAGTTCCGCGATGATGCATCGGGATCTTGCCCAGCATAAGGACCGTATCGAGTCCTTGTGTGCCCGTATCGAAGACCTCAGCATCGTGAAGGACGGCTCGGTTGACCGCATACTATGCAATGAATTGTGGAATGACCTGCCGACGAAGCTGATGCTTCGGAAGGACGGTGACGTAGAAGAGGAATTTCTCAGGCCGAACCTCAGCGAAGCTCGGCACGCTGAGATCGCGGACTGGTCGGGCTTCGTCCATGCCTTCGATGCGAAGGACATCAAGGCGCTTGAGGCATTCCCGGCTTTTCTCGAGGACATTGTCTGGGAAAAAGAGTATCGCAAGTCGGATTGGAAATTGATTCCATACCGAAAGACGATCACCGAGTTCCTCAAGAAAATCGATGAACATGTGTTGGTTCCGGTGAATCTTGGCGCGTATGCGTCAATCAAAGAAGCCAAGCGGCTGTTGGCGCCGGACGCCATTGGATACAGTAGCTTCGATGCAGGGACGTCCGATCTCGACGTCCTCAATGACCCTGAGAAGCCCTGTTATGGACAGTTCGGCGGGCAGTACAGTTTCATGGTGAACTTTGCCTTAGCCGAGATGGTGGCGAAGCATCTTGGCATGAACGTGTCTGAGCTCGAACCGCAAAAAGAATATGTCGGCCGTTGTTTAGCGACAAACGTGATGAGTCTGATGGATCTGCTCGCAACTCACCCGCGTTGCCATGCGTTGAAAGGTTGGGAGCAAGACCGGCTCATTTTGCAGACCATTCATGCCTTGAATGAGACTTACCAGAGTTCGTATCAACGCAGCATCGAATTTCCCATCTCAGGGGATATCATTAAGGACAATCGTGAAACGCTTCAGCGGTTACTATCGTCTTTGAAGAGCACTGGTGTTCCTGATACGATCGCCTATCTCACGGAAGAAGAATTGACGACCGCCCTGCAAGAGTTGGAAGCCATCGGCTACGATCGCGACACAATTCAGTCCGCGCTTCAGGCTCCAGCTCAGAATGTGGATTATTACCACCATTTCATCAAACCGTAGCGTCAATTCCCAGAACCGTATATTTTTCAAAGAAATTTCTTGACTCATCTGAACTTTTTTAGTACGGTGCACCAGATTTTAGACGGCTTTACTCCTTTCGCATTACGTCGAAAGGCCAATTGACAGAGTCACTTCGTAGGCGGCTCTGGATGACGTAGAGGGAACATGTTCGGTTCATTTGGCTGGATGGAACTTCTGCTGATCCTGATCATCGTGCTGATTATTTTCGGCGCGGGGAAGATCCCTCAATTGGGTGAAGGTTTAGGAAAGGCCATCAAAGGATTTAAAAAATCAGTGAACGAAGCGGATGCCGTCGATGTGACGCCGACGGAGGAACACCCGGCGCAAACGCAACAGATTCCTCAGGCCGGGCAACCACAGCCCGGTGTCCAGACCCCGGCGCAGCCTCAGGCCGCGCCGGCCGACCAACCCAAACACGGATGAATTGCAGAACGGGGTTTATTCGAGATGTTCGGCTTGGGTGCGGGAGAAATTCTCATCATTTTGGTCATTGCTTTCCTACTGTTCGGCCCCAAGCAGCTTCCAGAAGTCGGGCGACAAGTCGGCAAGGCCGTCAGGGGATTGAAGGAAACCGCTGATGATCTTCGAAAATCTGTCGAGCCGGAAATTAATCTCATTCAGCAGGAAGTCAAAATGGTAGAGCAGGATTTCCAAGCCTCGATGAAGGAGGCTGAGCAGGAGATCGAAAATATTACCAAAAGTCCGGAGTCGTCGTCGGATGCCAATGCGCCGAAGGGATGATGATCGAATTTCGCCAAGCTACGTGTAGTCAAGGCACACGAAGCAACGAAAGGGGGTGACGGACAGTCACATGAGTTCACGCGGAGGCATCGGCACAATGCCTCTCGCTCGAATCGATAAATAGGACCACCTCTTCATAGTGGAAGCGGTTGGAGTCACAAGGATCGTCGGCGGCAGCGCACGAAAAACGTCGGCAGATCGATTATCCAATCAACAGGAGGAACGCTATGGGAAGCATTCAAGGACGAACAGGGTGGCGTCGCCACTCGGTCGCCTTCGCGGCGGCTGCAATCGTCGCCGGGTTTCAACTCTTCAACTCGCCAGTCTTCGCCGCCTATGAACTACCGCCGGGCGAACGTATCACGAACCTTCCCGCCATCCCGCGGAATCTGCCGCAAAAAGAAGCCTACGAAAACTACGATCCGGTGATCGGCCGGAACTTCGACGTGAAGAACTTCTGGATGCGCGGCGACATGCGCGTGAGACCGGAGTGGCGGAACGGCGTCTGCTTCGGCGGGTCGCCTGGCGTGGGTGGAGCTTGTAACTCAGGTATCACTTCAAAGGGAAGTGGCCCGGGCGCCAACAACAGCTTCGTCCAACAGTGGGCTCGTTTGGGCATCGGCTATGACCTCTCACCCGATGTGAACTTCTACGTCGAGTTGATCTATTCCCATGACTGGGGCACGACGGCCAATCCGGCCGCTGCTGGAGCTGGAGGCGGGCCGGCGTTGAACAATAATTGTAGTACTATCGCTACAAGCGTTGGACAATGCGGGCTCGGTGTACGCGCTGCGTACATGCTCGTCAGAAATCTTGCCGATGTGAAGGGGTTGAGCCTGAAGGCCGGTCGGCAATACCTGGTCTTCGGCAATCAGTCCTTGCTCGGTCACTTTGACTGGGCGAATACCGGTTTCTCCCATGATGGGTTCATGTTCAATTACAGTGGGAATAAAAATATTGAAACCTGGTTGGGCTGGTTTCGCGAGGCAGATCTGAATATCGGTGAGGCTGCCTCGACGGGCAGCTTTAACACCTGTGGAGGTGCCGCTTCTGCTGCCTGCGGATCCAACAACGCAGCCAACATGGTCGTCTTCTACAATCAGATCAAGAGCATTCCGGGATTTCTGATTGAGCCTCACTACATTT
>JBDUAJ010000032.1:0-17098 GCA_040004695.1 Nitrospirales bacterium
CCGCGAAGATGTACCGCACGCGAGCCCAGGCCAAGGCCGATGTGTTCGATTACATCGAATGTTTCTACAATCCCCGGCGGCGGCACTCCACGCTGGGGTATCTCAGTCCCATGGAATTCGAAAGGCAGGCTGAATTAGCGTAAGGGGGTGTCCACCAAACCGGCAGCAGCCCAATTGATGGCCTCTTCGCATCCTTCTACCGTGAAGCATCACCTAGAGGATACACAGGTGATGCGATTCTTTCATTTGGTCATGGTCAGACTATTGCTGTGGACCGGTGCCGCAGAAACCGCATCCGCTGGCCGAATATTGTCGAGCTCAGAGGATCAGGACGAGCAACGGGCTTACGTTCACGAATTTTCAGGAATTGAATTGAATTAACGGTACGGTGATCAATGAATCTAGTCTATGTTCGGACGCTGCTTCTAACAATGCTATGCATTTCCGTCTTCCCAACGACGTGTGAGAGTGCAACGTCAGTGAGTGAGTGGCTCGAAATGCCCGGAGTGCTCCGTTTGCCTTATGTAACCGGCGTAACAGACACATGGGCATTTCTCGACACCGTCAATGCCGATTCGGAGACAGACTTTCGTGCTAGGAAGGCCTTTACCTGTTTAGCTGGTCAGCTCACAATGGGCAGAGTTCTTGAGATCGTAGATGCCTATGTCATCAGTCATTATGCCGAAGGCGGAGAAAAACGGATGCCTATTATAATTATGATGGAAGCGATTGAAAGTTTCTGCATGCCTGTATCCCATTGAATCACGATTGAATGCGCAATCCCCAGTTCACACAGCGAATGTCCGCTTGGTAAAGACCGCTCCTTCGGCATATGCTACGTCCCGACCAAAGAGGATTTCTTATCCTCCGTGGCCTTGTAACACATTCATTTCTTTCTTTTCCAAACACCAAGACCAAGGAGCTAAATGCCAAATCGTTCATGGATGCTTTTTGTCGACGGAGAAAACCCAAATATTCGCGGCTAAAAGGTGGCTGAGAACGAAGCCATCGTTCTCCCAGAGAGTATTTACTATTCCCGCGATCAGTATCTGTTGGATACCAGAGTCCCCGACTTTGCAGTTTTTGCAATTGAATGAACTGTCGCCTACTCCACGGCACTATTTGGACGAACAGGCGGTGAGAGCCTACTATTACACTAGGCAGGACGGGACTGCGGCTCGGATGCCTCGTTCATTCTTATGACGCGCGACAGCACCGCCGACATGCTCAGGGAAGCTTGCGGCTCGGCCTGTTCGCCTTACTGGACAAGCCGCTGATGCCACCGGCTCCGTTAGGAAGGTTGAGTTACGCGGTACGTTCAGAGAATCGGGAGTGGAGTGGGACCATCTCATGGAGCGACTTGCTAACGAAACAGAGAACGTCTTTGAGCCACGCTTACCGTATTGATAGCCGCTCACCGTCAGAAAAACTACCCATTTCAATGGAGCGACGCCATTTAACGGAGCGGGCTAACAGTGCACCCGGTGCCGAGCTTCGCGTCATACCTGCTCCTGCCGCCGACGCAGCAGCCGCTCTGCCCGTTCAATAACCGTTTCCGATACTTCGCCGCTGCTGCCACGCCGTCAAAGGACGCTCCCATCAATGAGCGGGAAGGCTCTACGGCGTGGGTGGTTTTGGTGGAGAGCGTTTCTCCCACCGGCGAGTCATCACCTCTCGCAGTTGCATGACATACACCCGGCGTTCTTCAATACGGCGGCTAAGACGGTGGGTTTGATCGCTTGGTCGAGCGACCATATCAGCCGGTCTCCGTCGAACGTCTTCGGGACAAAGGCAAACGCGCCCTGACCAAACGCCCGCCCATATCAAATGAAACTTGTATGTAGTGAATCGGTGCCATAAGATCCGGATTACTTAATACTCGCTTGACCTGCTAGAAGGAGTCAACAATGATGCTCCAAATGCGCCACGACCGTCTACCGCTTGACAATGGCGTAAGTGAATAGCTGAACCAAATGCTTCACAACGACGCGCGAGACTATCAGCGCATTGCCAGCGAACTATTTCTTTGCAAGCGCCTCGCTATCGTTGGCAATCAGGGTGCTGGCAAGAGTACCTTAGCGGAGAAACTTGCTGACCTACTTGGGATAGAGTATGTAGAATGGTATCCTGACCAAGCAACCGCTTTTCAAGAACGGTTGACCAGTCAAGAACGTTGGGTCATTGATGGTGCATTCACGATAATCAATCATGCGGATCGAGTCATTTTTCTGGATTTTCCTCTGACACTCTGCCTTTGGCGCGCGACAAAGCGCGCGTTCAATAATCTGCGCCTTTGGTCCATCGCTTCACCACAGGTGCTTCTGCGAATCCCGCCGAAACTCTTAGAACTTTTTTGGCATTTGACCGATATCTGTAAGGCTTCGTCTCGTCCTTGTCCGGCAACGGCATCCAGCTGGATGCCGAATGCAGAGACGATCGTTTTAACTTCACCAAAGCAGCTCGATCTCCTACTCGATGCTCTCTACGCTCGAAAGAGATTCGGAGTCAGGGGAGATACGGAATTTGGCGGCTGATGCAACAATCAACCATCCCTCCATAGCTGACAGCAATCCGGCCTCAGCACGTTTGCTGCCCCGCCGCCTCCTGCTGCTTGCGAAGGCTTTTCTCTTCCAGTCTCGCAGGCGATAAAACGTCTCAATAGGATCCTCCTCTGCTTTGGCCGCGTCTTCGACCGCCGAGCTGATGTCCTGGTGCAATTCGTCCATGCGGGGATCAGGGTGCGTCCAGGGATACTGGAAGCCCCCTTGGTCCAACGGACCCACGAACTTTTCAATGGACCCATACTGTGCCGGCTGATTGAGCAAGGCTGAGCCAGGCGGAATCAGGAGGCGGATGGCATACTGCACCGGATCGATGGCATCGATCAGATCATTGGTCTCTACAATGTCGAACATGGTCAGATAATCATCGAGCATCGTCCATGGGGTAAAGGCGACCAATGATGGGCGGAGGGTCATCCCTGAGCCACGCAGAATGTCCAGCGCGCTGACGACATCGGCCCCGGTGTGCCCACTGGGCCATCCCTACCCCTCGCCGTGGCAGCCCGCCGGGCATCGAACACAAAATGGTTCTTGCAGCATCGGCAAAAAGTTGCCCGCAGTTCGCGGCGGCATTTGTGGTTCGTTCAACGTCCTCAAGCTGTGTGGTCAGTGAACACATTTCGACGGTCTCCTAAAAGTTTCCTTGCAACGTTCTGTGGGCACGGTCCCACATAAATTAGAAAACTATGGCATGTCTTTTCCCAGTGATTCTGAATAGCTTCGAATCGGTCGGCAGGGCGAAGAGGAGGGTCCAAAATTAGTGTTAGAAAATCTTGACAATTAAAGTCAGAATGACAACATAATGTACCGAAATTATTGGTGCGCCCGGCAGGAATTGAACCTGCGACCTGCGGGTTCGAAGCCCGACGCTCTATCCAACTGAGCTACGGGCGCATAGCGTATTACAACCACTTCTTCGGAAAGCTTGTCAAGGTATGACACCCTGCCAGACGGCCCAATTGAAAAGGCCGCTGAGTCCAGCGGCCTTCATGTGTTCGTGTGTGTAACCGACTTACCAGCGGTCGCCGCCGCCTCCCCCGGCTCCTCCACCCCCGCCACCATATGCTCGCTTCTCCTGTGGGCGCGCTTCGTTGACGACGAGCGTCCGTCCACCCATTTCCGAGCCATGCAGCGCCGCAATGGCTTTCTGTGCTTCCTCCCCGGTCGACATTTCCACAAAGCCGAATCCTCGCGATTGTCCAGTGTACCGATCGGTAATCACTTTTGCGGACTGCACAGAACCATATTGGGAGAACAGCTCACTGAGTTGCTGTTCGGTGGTGGAATAGGGAAGGCTGCCCACATATAATTTGGTGCTCACGACGACCTCCTCACTGCTGTTGATATTGTCTTGAGACAAAGGAATGGAAAGACGAAAAAGAGAGAACGGCAGGAATGCGATACATCAGACCATCAGACCACTACGCTTTCCGAACAACTTCCTCTTCACAAGCCAACAGAGTTCAGGACCACTGTCCCGCGCTCTTCATCACTCGGCCCCGCGGTGATGAATTGCAATTCAAGAATAGCATGGGAAAGTAGGCAGATCAACTTCCTGGGGACTTACATCAGCGCAAGGATGGCGTCGGCTACCTGCGCGACTGACTGATTATCTGTAGGTATGACATGGTCTGCCACCGAACGGTACTGCGGGCGTCGTTCCTCTAAGACTTCGGCGATTTCTTCGATAAACGATTTGGATCCCGTGAGAGACGGCCGCTGGGTATCCCCTCCGATACGGGCTTCGATGGTCGGGATTTCGGCGGTCAACCAGAACAGGCGGCCGTTGGCTTTCAAGGCCTGGACGCTCTGTGGTCTGAGTATCGCTCCTCCGCCGGTATCAATGATGAGGGAGTCCTTCCCTCCGACGTCCCGACATACGTCGCTCTCCAGATCTCGGAAATACTCCCACCCCAATGCTTTGACGATCTCGGGGATGGACTGCTTGGCCCGGGTCACGATTTCCGCGTCCGTCGAGACGCGTTCCCATTGGAGCCGGCTGGCGAGCATGGTCGCCACGCTGCTTTTCCCGGTGCCGCGATACCCGATCAAGACAATATTCATGCAAACCGAGACTCCAACACGGTTCGCATGATATCTGCCGGGGCGGACTGCTGCGTCCACAATTCGAATTGCGCAACGGCTTGGTTGAGAAACATTTCGAGTCCACGGATCGTGCGGCAGCCGGCCGCCTTCGCCTCGCGCAGCAGGCGCGTCTCCAATGGATTGTAGACGATATCCATGACGGTGAGAGATGAGCGAAGTAACCCGGCCGGGATGCAGGTTCGGTCAATGTTAGGAGACATCCCTATGGGCGTACAATGAAGGAGCACGTGGGAATCCTTGATGGCCTCCCCTAGCGTCGCTTCATTCAAGTGCGCGTCTTCTACGATGACAGCAGTTTTTGCGCGAAGATCGTCGACCAGATGGCGCCGTTCGGCATCTTCAATTCCGAGGATGGTGAGCCGATCGATGCCGGTCTGACCTGCGAGTGCGAAGGCAATCGCCCTCGCTGCCCCGCCTGAGCCAACCATAACGACGCGTTGTCCTTTTAGCGTGACGCCGGCGTCTGTCAATGCGCGCAATGCGCCGGAGGCGTCGGTGTTGTATCCGAGCAGCTTTCCGTTCTCCACCACGATGGTATTCACTGAGCCGATGTGTTGGGCGGTGCTCTCCACCTCGTCGAGAAAGGGCATGACCGCCACCTTGTGCGGAATAGTCACGCTGAAACCGCGGACGTTGCCGAGTGCGCGAATGCCGCGAATGGCACTTTCTAAATCCTCCACGCGGAAGGCGAGGTAGACGTAATTGAGACCGAGCTTCTGAAACGCGGCATTATGGATCGCAGGAGAGAGCGAATGTTCGACGGGATTCCCGATCACTCCGCACAATTGTGTGTGAGCATTGATGTCGATCATTTATTGGTAACCGCCGCCACTTTCTGAGCGACATACTGCGAGCCGTTGACCACATAGTTGACGATGACATGATCGCCTTTTTTGATATCCGCCAAACTCTTGAGTCCGCTCCCCATGAACTGCGTCTTATCGTTTACGACAAAGGTAAAGCGCGTTCCTCCCTCGTCTTTCTTGACGATCAGCTTTCCGGCTGCCGGGTCTGCCAGGACCGTTCCCTTAAAGTCCGTCCCGCCTTGAGCGTGGACGGCAGCGATGTCGGCATAGAACGTAACCAGGAGCGCAGTGAGGAGCAGTACGAGTTGAACGCGGTGAAACATGGACACCTCCTAGTGCGCGGTTAACCCGCCGTCGATTGTGAATGAGCTTCCCGTCACCCACGATGCATCGTCCGAGACCAGGTAGAGGACCATCTTTGCAACTTCCTCCGGTGTGCCGACGCGACGGATCGGATAGGCGGACAAGACCTCAGCTCTCATGTCCGGATTGTTGAGCAGCGGAGCGGCCATCGGGGTATCGATCAAGCCGGGGCATACGGAATTGCAACGAATGTTATCCTGAGCATAGTCCATTGCGACGCATTTGGTAAAAAGCTCTAAGCCGCCTTTTGAGGTTCCGTACGCCGCGCTGCCCGAGAATCCGATCAGCCCTCCGACCGAAGATATATTGATAATGGAGCCGCCACCGTTCTTTAACATCACGGGCACCGCTGCACGGGTCATCCGAAACACTCCCGTGAGGTTAATGTCGAGCACCTCATTCCACGTGGCATCATCGGTTTCGTGGAGGAGTTTGCCGAAGGCGCCGATGCCGGCATTGTTGACGAGAATATGGAGTGCGCCAAAGGTTCGGACACACTGGTCCACGGCGGATCGCACATGAGGCTCATCGGTGACGCTTCCGGCAACTGCCAGCGCTCGGCCCTTCTTGCGTTCGATGCCCGCGACGACCTGGTCCAATAGATCTTTCCTTCGCCCGGTGACGACGACGGCGGCACCTTCTTCGGCCAGCACGTTGGCAATCGCCGCCCCGATTCCTGCATTCGCGCCCGTGACGATTGCCACTTTCCCGGCTACACGCATGGGTCCTCCTCATGGTCCGGCATCTCATCTTCAAGAGTCTCATCAACCAGTACAGGTTCAGTCTGTGTCTTGCGCCATAAACCCGGTTCGATCTTGCGCGCCACCGTTAAAAAGCCTGAATGGGCGACCATGCGATGATCCGGTCTGACGCTTCGTCCTTGAATATTCCACGTCCGCAGCAAGGTCTCAAAGGAGTGGATCATGCCGAATACATGGGCTCGCTCCAGCGCTTCTACAGTTTGCATGACCTGGGGAACGGTCGGGACGAAGCTCAGATAGATGCCGCCGGAACGGAGCGCGTCCACCGCATGGGGAACCACTCGCCAAGGCTCCGGTAAGTCCAGGACGAGCCGATCAAATAGCGGGTCCCGGTCCTCGGGCCTGATGCCTTCATAGACATCGGCGCGCCGTGATGTCAACGTCGAGACCGGACCGAGATACCGTTCGATGTTCTTGAGCGCGGTTCGCGCAAAGTCTTCTCTCGCCTCATAGGTGACCACGGCACCTCGTTCGCCGACGGCGCGAAGGAGTGTCATCGTCAGGGCTCCGGAGCCGGTGCCCGCCTCAAAGACACGAGCGCCGGGATAGATGTCCGCCCACATGGCGATCAGCGCCAAGTCTTTGGGATACAGAACCTGCGCGCCCCGGGGCATTTTGAGGACGTAATCACCGAACGTGGGCCGCAATGCGAGCATACGTTTGCCCCGCGAGAGCGTAACGAGCGAACCATCGGGTTGTCCGATGAGCGCATCGTGCGCGACCGTGTCTCCGCTGTGTTGATAGGTTTCACCGGCTTTGAGCGTTAGCGCATACTGCCGCCCGTTCTTATCGACCAAATGAACACGTTCGCCATTCTGAAATTGCATGGCGCCATTGTAGGAGAACGTTCCGAACCTTTTCAACACGGCGTCCAATTCCTCTGATCGCGCGGCGTTTCTTGACAGGGTGTGATGCGACTCCTATGATCAATTCGCAAGCGGGTGAGGAGCACTGATGTCGTCTGCACCTGTGTTCAAGATTCGTCCTTCTGTCCTATCCCGCTTCCTCTTTTACTCTCTGCTGTCTGGTTGGGCCATCGCGTTCTCTGCGCAGGCGGCTATGCCCGTCGTCGTGGCGACCTATGAAGGCGTCATCAATCCGGTCGCGGCCGAGTATGTTCATGACGCCCTGGCGTTTGCGGAATCCAAACAGGCACAGGCTGTCATCCTGCGGCTCGATACCCCAGGCGGCCTCGACACGTCCATGCGGCTGATGATTAAGGACGTCACCGGGTCGACGATCCCCGTTGTCGTCTACGTGGCGCCCTCAGGAGGCCGTGCGGCATCCGCGGGCGTATTTCTGACGATGGCCGCCCATGTGGCGGCCATGTCGCCTGGCACGAATATCGGCGCGGCTCATCCCGTCGCCATGGGCGGTGGGGAGATGGATAAGACGATGAAGGAGAAGGTGGAGAACGACTCCGTCGCCTACATCAAGTCCATTGCCGAACAACGCGGCCGCAATGTCGGCTGGGCCGAAGACGCCGTGCGCAAAAGCGTGTCCGTCACTGAAAAAGAGGCGCTCAGTTTAAAGATCATCGATCTCATCGCTGAGGATCTTTCCGCTTTGCTGAAGAAATTGGACGGACGCAAGGTGCCGATGGGGCAGACTTCCGTGACGGTACAGACCAAGGATGCCGAGATTTTGGAGTTCCCGATCGGGTGGCGGCTTGAACTGCTGAAAGCTCTCAGCGATCCCAATATTGCCTATTTGCTCATGACGCTGGGGACAATTGGGTTGCTGGCCGAGCTCTATAATCCAGGGGCGATTCTACCGGGGATTGTCGGGGCGATCAGTTTGATTCTTGGGTTTTACTCCTTGCAGTCCTTGCCGATCAATTACGCGGGAGTCCTGCTGCTGCTCTTGGGCGTGGTGTTGTTTGTGCTCGAGGCGACGGTGACCAGCTATGGCCTGTTGGCGATCGGCGGTGTCTTGTCCATGTTGCTAGGCTCTCTCATGCTGATCAAGACGGACGCGCCGTTTTTACAAATTTCCTGGGCCGTCATTGTTCCTGTGATCGGCGTAGCCGCGCTCGTCACGCTCGCAATGGTCGGAATGGGTGTGCGCACAATGCGCCGACGGCCGGTGACGGGCAGCGAAGGGATGGTAGGATTGGTTGGCGTCGCTAAAACAGCGCTTGCCCCCCGAGGCCAGATTGCAGTCCGCGGCGAGCTGTGGGAGGCCATGAGCGAGGACCCTGTCGAGGCGGGAAGGATGGTCGAGGTCACGGCGATAGAGGGATTGAAGCTGCGCGTGAAGTCCACTCCGGAGAAGGGAGCTCTGCGATGAATCTCTTGTTCAGTCCCTTGATTCTGTTGCTGCTCGTGCTGGTGGTCATCGGAATGGGCTTTCATGTGCTGCGCGAATACGAACGGGCTGTCATTTTTCGGTGGGGCCGGTTGGCGCGTGGCATCATCGGTGGCAACGGGCCGGGCGTTGTGGTCATCATTCCGTTCATCGATAAGTTAGTCCGGGTGAGTTTGCGCACCGTCGCGATGGATGTTCCACCGCAGGATGTCATCACCAAAGACAACGTATCCGTGAAGGTGAATGCGGTGATTTATTTCCGCGTGGTCGATCCGCAGCGGGCGATTATCGAAGTAGAAGATTATCTCTACGCGACGTCGATGATGTCCCAGACGACGCTCAGAAGCGTCTTGGGTCAGGGCCAATTAGATGACCTATTGGCCAGGCGTGAGGAAATCAACACTGAGCTGCAACGCATCATCGACACCCAGACCGAACCATGGGGCGTGAAAGTGTCCGCGGTCGAAGTGAAAAATGTCGATCTTCCCCAGGAAATGCAACGGGCGATTGCCAAACAGGCCGAAGCCGAGCGTGAGCGTCGGTCGAAGGTCATCCATGCGGAAGGAGAATATCAGGCTGCCCAACGGTTGGCCGATGCCGCCAACATCATGAGCCAGAATCCTGTCTCCCTGCAATTACGGTATCTTCAAACGCTCGTCGAGATTGCCGCAGAAAAAAACTCCACGACGATCTTTCCGGTCCCCATCGATATTCTGAGCCCTTTCATGAAGGCCTTGGAGAAGAAGACGTAATCCTTCCTTGATTTTCCCTCCTATAGGCTTATCTAGCTGGTGTGGGTGGCACCAGTTTTGAATCTTTCTCCCCGTGTCAGTCTCTAAAGAGGTAGAGGGCATAACCCCGATCCCATTTAGGACCGGAGAACCAGAGGGCATAATTCATGAGCAATCCACAGAACATCGAACTCGAACAAGAGGAAGAAGTCGTCTTGGACCCTGAGTCGGACGATTCGGAAGCCAGTGATATTTTAGAGCTTATTGAGCGCGAATCCAGTGCAGCCCCGGGACCTGAAGTCTCGAACGAACAGGCGCCAGCGGCCGTGAAGGCGCCTGCTGAGGACTTTGCCTTGGAATCACTGTATTTTCGATCATTTGGGGAACGACCGCTGCTGAAGCGTGACGAAGAAGTCGCACTGGCGAAGCGGATCGATCAAGGGACTCGGGCTATTCGGGCGGTCCTTCGGGAGACGCTCAAGTTGGCCATGAAAATGCGGAAAAATGAGGTCGTGGTCGACGCCATACAGCAGCTGAACGAAGTGCGCCAGCTCAGCGGCTTTTCTGCCACAAGCGTGGACAATACTGAGCGGATTATCGCCACACTTGTCAACGCCGCACGACAGCATCGAGTGGGCGGATACCGAGAGAAGCAGTTTGAGCGGAGCATTCGGCAGATTCGTGAAGCGCGTCTGGTCCTTGAAGGGGCGAAGGATGAGATGGTTCGGTGCAACTTGCGCCTCGTCGTCGATATCGCGAAGCATTACAACGGCAAAGGGCTCGGCCTGCTCGATTTGATTCAGGAAGGCAATATCGGATTGATGAAAGCAGCCGAACGCTATCAATACCGAAAAGGTTTCAAGTTCAGTACCTATGCGACCTGGTGGGTGCGTCAAGGCATTACGCGATCGTTGGCCGATCAGTCACGCACGATTCGGATCCCCGTACACATGACTGAATCCTCACACCGCATCGTGCGGACTACACGGCGGTTGGCTCAACAGTTTGGACGAGAACCGAAAGCTGAAGAAATCGGCCGGTTACTGCAGATCCATCCGGATAAAATACAGGACACGCTCCAGATTTTTCAGGAGCCGGTGTCGCTCGACAATCCAGTCGGTGACGGGGAGACGCTCTTCGGGGAACTCATTGCGGATCGCCATGCGATGCCTCCTGACTCCCATGTAAACCGTACTGAGCTGACGCGTGAGCTCGATCGAATTTTAAGTGCGCTGACGCCGCGTGAGCAGGTGGTGATACGGATGCGTTTCGGGATCGGTCAGGATGAACCGTTTACATTGGAGCAAGTGGGGCAAAACCTGTCTGTGACCCGCGAGCGGATTCGGCAGATTGAAGCCAAGGCGTTAAAGAAGCTGAAGACGCCTGAAATCAAGCAGATGTTCGCCGCAATCAAGGATTGACTCTCGAGAGCCGAGCAAGGGAGATCTTGCTTGGCTCTCTTCTTTCTATTTCTCCTCTCCTGTGCGGTCTACACGTCGGGACGTCTTGTCTTTAACGGGACAACTCTTCACCGCAGCTCCGTACCGGCCCTGTCGGTTGGCAGCCTTCAGAACTGTAGGGATATTGACCTGCACTGGGCATTTCCCGTAAGGCTCCGTCCAATCGACTGGTAACCAATCAATCGACATTTCTCTGCCGGTGACGACCTGCACTGGCACTCATCCGGGGCTTTCGGTAGAATGGCGATCCTTGCCATTTATAAGATTTGAGGTGGTTCATCGAACGTTCGATCCGCTCATTCGTGTGCATCGCGATCACCTCTTGTGTGAGCCTCCTTCCCTTCGTTTTCTGTGCTCTCGCTCATAGCCGTTCGGACGACCTTACGGGTAAAGATATGTCGGTGCCTGCGGTCGTGGCTTCCGTCAGACCTTCGGTAGTCACCATCATGACTCGCGGCATCCCTCCCAATTCTGCTCTCCATCCCGCGCCTCCCGGATCAGGATCAGGGGTGATCATTGACGATCACGGGTATATTTTGACGAATAATCATTTAGTTGAAAATACGAAGAGTGTCGTGGTTGGACTTCCGTCAGGTCGTCTGACGCCCGGTCGTGTCGTTGGCCGTGATTTTTTGTTGGATCTGGCACTTATCAAAATCCAAGCCAGGGACCTGATTGCCGCCACACTCGGACGGTCGTCCACGCTTCAAATCGGGGAAACAGTCGTCGCGATTGGGAATCCGTTTGCGCTGAAGGGTGGGTCAACCGTGACCGTCGGCGTGGTGAGTGCGCTGGATCGATCCATCCTCACTCCGAATGGAGAGACTCTGTATGACTTGATCCAAACCGATGCAGCCATTAATCCGGGCAACAGTGGTGGCCCTTTGGTCGATCTGTCAGGCCGTGTGGTGGGCCTGAATGTCGCCGTCGCGCCGTCTGCGCAAGCGATCAGCTATGCCATTTCGATGGATGCGGCCTTTCCTCAGTTACAGTCGATGATCGTCCGCGGGAGTGTCATGCGGCCTGATCTCGGGTTTCTTCCTGTGACCGTCACGCCGAGCATTGTCGCCAGCTTTTCATTGGAAATCGATCGCGGAGTCCTGGCGGCACAGGTAGAACCAGCCAAACTCGCGTCCCAAGCCGGTCTTCAGACCGGTGACGTCATTACCGCCGTGGATAATATCCAGATCTACAACATGGGTGATTTCTGGCATGCCTACCTTCGTCCCGGTGACCCGCTCCCAGCTCAATTGACGGTATCCGGGAAAAATGGGCAGGTCACCCTGTCTCTTTCGCGAGATGCTTTTGCTCAAAGCGATCGGTCACCATGACCCCGCCACCGGCTCAACGTCCTGTCCGTGGTACCGTTCTTTCCATTGATCGAGTGGGGTACGAGGAAGCGTGGGGCCTTCAGCGGGCGCTCGTGGAACGGCGGGCCACAGAGCACGGGCCGGATACATTGGTACTGCTCGAACATGACGCCGTCTTCACCATTGGGCGAAGCGGGCGCGAGGAACACTGGGGATGCGATGAGCGTCGCCTGGTACAGTCCGGTTATCCGGTCTATCGTATAGAACGAGGCGGCTCCATTACCTTTCATGGACCTGGGCAAATCGTCGGCTACCCAATCCTTCGTTTAGCGTCTTTCTGTCCTGGGCCCAAGGCCTATGTGCGTATGTTGGAGGAGGTCCTCATCCGAACCCTGGCACCTTGGGGTATCATTGGGCGACGGATCGATACATGGCCTGGAGTCTGGGTGGGGCCCGGGGAGCCTGCGAAGATTGCCGCTATTGGAGTGAAGATCCAGCGCGGCGTCACCATGCATGGATTTGCTTTGAATGTGACGATGGATCTGTCCCCGTTCCTACTCGTGACACCCTGCGGAATCGAGAGATGTCGTGTCACGTCCATGGCTGACGTCCTGGGGCATGACGTTCGAATGGATCCCGTCCGCCGGCGGATGGCGGAGGTGTTTGGGGAGGTGTTCGGCATTGAATGGACGGAATGGGTGACTGATGTGACTACCATGCGACAACGGTGGCCGGCACAGGGACCGGTACAGGCGACGAGGGAGTTCGCTAATGAATCCGATCAATGAATTCGATACACCGATGTTTCGGCTGGCGGTCGCCCAGTTCGATCAGGCCGCTGAACTGATGGGGTTGGATTGCAATCTTCGTGAACGCTTGAAAATGCCCGACCGGTCGCTCATTGTCAGTGTGCCCATTCGGATGGATAGCGGCACGGTGAAGGTGTTTACCGGGTATCGCGTTAAGCACGATTCCGCCCGAGGACCTTCTAAGGGCGGCATTCGGTACCATCCTGATGTCAACCTCGGTGAGGTTGCAGCGCTCGCTATGTGGATGACCTGGAAATGCGCCCTCGCTGGACTGCCCTACGGCGGCGCAAAGGGTGGAGTCCGCGTGGCCCCCGAACAGCTTTCTCCGGGCGAATTGCAGCGCTTGACCCGCCGGTATGCCGCCGAGATTTTTCCGATGATTGGCCCTGATCAAGATGTGCCGGCTCCGGATGTCGGCACCAATGCGCAGGTGATGGCGTGGATCATGGACACGTACAGCCAGCAGGTTGGCTTCGCCGTACCGGGTGTGGTCACGGGCAAGCCGCTTTCCATCGGCGGAAGCCTCGGTCGCGAAGAAGCGACCGGACGCGGGGTCGTGTATGTGACGCTGGAGGCCATGCGGCATCTCAAGCTGACCATTGATGAGGCGACCGTGGTCGTTCAAGGGTTCGGCAATGTGGGATCACACACCGCTCGGATCATGCATGAGGCAGGCGCCAAAGTTATTGGGGTCAGTGATAAGACCGGCGGTCTTTATCATGCGAAGGGACTGGATATACCTACTCTGCTCACCCGGTATCAGAGCGAGAAGCAACCATTGCGCGATATACAGCTGGGTGAATGGATTACGAATGAAGAATTGCTTACGCTGCCTTGCACGGTGCTGGTGCCCGCGGCGTTGTCCGAACAGATTACGGCCGGCAATGCGGCACGTATTCGTTGCCGGATCTTAGCGGAAGGCGCAAACGGTCCGACGACACTGGATGCCGATCCCATTCTGGCCGACCAGGGCGTCTTTATCATTCCTGATATCCTCGCGAACTCAGGCGGGGTGATCGTGTCGTATTTCGAATGGGTCCAGGATGCGCAGCGCTTTTTTTGGAAAGCCACGGACATTCAAGATCGACTGCATGAGATCATTACGGCGGCGTTCGAACGGACCATCGAATTTTCGATACGCCAGCGAACCTCCATGCGTATGGCGGCGCTCATGAATGGCATCGATCGTGTGGCGCAAGCCCATCTGTCTCGAGGGCTCTATCCCTGAAGTGGATGCTGGTGCTGATCAGATACTTATTGGCGATGATCGCCGGAGTATGGATGGCCGACGGCTTGGCGCTGCTCGTCGCTCCGCGTCAAGTCATGGCACAGGTGCGAAACGTGTTAGCGGTTTCACCCAAAATCTTAAGCTGGGAGGGACTTGCTGTCGCGTTAGGCGCGTGTTTGTTCGCCGGGACCCGGGGACTTCATTACGACGTGCTTTGGGCCATGACCGGAGGAGCCATGGTGGCCAAGGGCATCTTCCTGATGATGGGACCTGAGCGATGGCGACAGACCGTGCTGGATTGGTGTCTTCGACGCGAGGATGTCGACTACCGCTTTTGGGGACTTGGACTCTGCACGCTTTCAGTGCTTCTATTGCATGCCTCGGGCTGGATTGGAGTGGAATGAGTCTGCAATGTGTGCCGTGGCTTCTGAATCATCGATGTGGTCAAGTAGATGAGCACTGATCTGCATGCGCTGTGGGAGGTGCACCGTGAGGCCGGATGGCCCCCGATGTCTACGCCGCGTGAAGGAGAATTGATGACCTTGGACACCGTCGTCAGCGGCTGCGCCCTGTACTTCTTTGACGCCGAAGAAACCCTCGATCCTTCGCGGATCGATATGTTGCAGACATGTCTTGCGGAGCTGGACGATCTTTTGCCTGATTTGTCAGGCGAGTGCATTGATTATTTCGGTCGTCTACGAAGGCTGGCCGAATTACTCGTGAAGTCGACCACCCCCTGAAGAAGGAGGGGAGGGCGTTGCATGTGACCACCTCCCTTCATGCCGTCATGGGAGCTCGACAATATCCTTCTTCATCGGGCCAAGAATGCCCAGCAGCTCCTTCTTCTCCGCCTCAGGCACTTTAAACTTGTCAAGCGACGCGCCCAGGTCTTCAACCAGGGCGTTAAAGTCGGCGGTTGTGATCCTCATGCCGGCATGCGTAGTCTTCATGTCTCGGCCGGTATAGGAGCAGGGGCCGCCAGAGGCCGTACAGACCTGCTCAACTAAGTTCTTTTTGAGCCGCGGTATATCGGTGGTCGCAAATCGTTCCTTGATCCGCTTGTCGTTGGCGACGTTTGCCACAAATTGATCAATCACCGCTGTGATGGCCGCCTTGCCCCCGAGACGATCATAGAGTGACTTGTGGGTTTCTTGGCCGGCTTGCGTGTCCATCGTCGAGCATCCGATGACGGCAATCGATAGAACAGTCAAGAGCAGGGTGCGCGTTCCCGATCGTAAGTCCTTCACCTGGTCCTCCTATAGTGAGAATGAGTGTGCGAGTCTGCTCCTCAAGCAGCAAGCCGCTTGGCCGACTCTCCTTGTCACAAGGGAAGATACTCACGCAGAACCAATAGATCAAATATATTGTTTTTATAAGTATAATAGGTATAGGCTATAGCAAGTGGACAGGAGGACTGAGTGGAGTTACGGCAATTACGATATTTTCTGGCTGTGGCGGAGTGCGAGAGTTTTACACGGGGTGCTGAGAAAGTCGCTATCTCGCAACCCTCCTTGTCGGTTCAGGTCGCTGCACTGGAGTACGAGCTTGGCGCGCCGCTGTTTGACCGGCTCGGTCGACGCGTGGCCTTGACGGAAGCCGGTCGACTGTTTCGAGAGCATGCGCAGCGGGTGATTCGTGAAACGGAATTGGCAGCCCAGTCAGTGCGGGATTTGACCGGCGCGGAGCAAGGCCGGCTAGTCGTCGGTGCGCTGTCGACCATTAATTCTTATGTCATCCCTCCGCTGGTATGCCGCTTTAAACAGCGATTTCCTCACGTGGATCTCCATGTGTATGCGCAGCCATCCTCGACGATTGAAGAGGCATTACTGGCCAATCGCTTTGACCTCGGCCTCTGTCTCCTACCTGTCACCAGCGATCGTCTGATCGCCACCCGTCTGTTTACGGAAACATTGGTACTGGTGAGTCCACCTGACGTTCGCTTGGCTGCGAAGCGACTCCGCATGCGTGAGTTAGCCAGACTACCATTAGTATTGTTGCCCAGTGATTATTGTTTACGAAAGATGATCGAAGCCGAATGCGCTGAGGTTGGCGTGCGGCCACAGGTCTCCGTCGAAATGACGTCGCCTGAAGGGATTCTCGAGGCGGTGAAACAGGGCGCTGGACTGACCATTTTGCCTGAGCTGTATGTGCGCCATCGTCTTCGCGGCACCGGTTTGCGCCTGATTGAATTGTACGATCCTGTGCCGAGGCACGATGTCGGAGTCGTTTCTCTGGCTCATCGCCATCTCGGCAAAGCCGCTCAGGAGTTTGTCCGCCTCTGTCGAGCCACGCTCGACGATCTCCAAGTCGGCCAGGATGCTGCGCCGGTTCAAAGGATTTCGACTCGACGTGTCATCCACGCCGGCAGATAACGGCCCACTCAATTCATTACAAACGAAGAGAGATCAAGCCGTTTCCTTGAAGTTCATCGGTTCTGTCGGCTACAATTGCGGGGAGATTTTGAGTTGTGACCAGTCTCGTTGCCTTGCATACAGAGGACCGATAAGGAGGAAGTAATGGTAGGGAGACGATATGCGGTTTGGCTTTTATGTTGTCTCACCTTGTTTGTTGCGGGAACGGTTTCCGCCGAACCGTACGAGCTCAGTAAGAACGATCTCATGGATCCAAAAATCTTTAAAAGCTCGGACATCTCCTT
>JBDUAJ010000192.1:0-5013 GCA_040004695.1 Nitrospirales bacterium
TCGGGCCATTCGACGTACCATAGCACGCCTCATGGCCCTCACTCCCTGCGGCCTTGCTGAGCGAATGTTTTGAGCGGGCTAGTTCGGCTATCACCCTCATACATTTGCATTCCCGGCATCCTTGAAACCTGAACCTTCCACGATGATTCGATACATTCCGCGCAATGTATGGGTTACCGGGTGGGTCAGTTTTTTCATGGATGTCAGTTCCGAGATGGTCTATCCGCTCGTCCCCCTCTTTCTCTCATCTACCCTCGGCGTCAGTAAATCAACGGTCGGGTTGATTGAAGGACTGGCTGAGGCAACGGCCAGTCTCCTGAAATTGTGGTCGGGTGCGCTGTCCGATCGCTTCGGCAAAAACAAATTGCTGATGGGATTGGGCTACGGCATTTCAACGGCTTCTCGCCCTCTACTCGCTCTGGCAGGCGGATGGGGAATGGTGTTGAGCGGCCGCATAGCCGATCGTGTTGGGAAAGGCATCCGGACGGCTCCTCGGGATGCCATCATCGCGTTGTCTACATCGCCGGAACACCTGGCATTCTCGTTCGGGCTTCATCGGGCGATGGACACCGCCGGGGCGGTGGTTGGCCCCGCGCTTGCGCTCCTCTTGCTCGCGATATGGCCATCCGACTATCGTGCCGTCTTCTGGCTATCAATCGTGCCTGGGATCATCGCAGTCTTGCTAATTGTTTTCTTCATTTCCGCGGATGGTCGCGCGCCAACGGTTCGTGCACCATTCACCATGTCTCTGACTAGGTTCGAGCCAGGTTTCATCACATTCATCGGCGTGATCGGTCTATTCTCGCTCGGCAATTCCAGTAACGCCTTTCTCATTTTAAAAGCCGAACAGGTGGGGATGAGTGGCGGGTGGATTTCTACCGCCTACTTGGCCTTCAACGCCGTGTATGCCTTGATCTCGATCCCGGCCGGGATGGTGGCGGATCGGCTGGGGAAGCGGAGGATCGTCATGGCCGGTTTCGGAATGTTCGGATGTGTCTATGCCGGAGCGGCGCTAGCCAGCGCACCGTGGCACATGGCCGGCTTATTTGTCCTCTATGGATGTTACATGGGATTGACCGACGGCGTGCAGCGAGCCTATCTCGCCACGTTGATACCGGATCATCGAAAAGCCACCGGCTTTGGTCTGTATCATATGGTCGTCGGGTTGGCGATTTTGCCGGCGAGCGTCGTGGCAGGATTGTTATGGGATCATATCGGTCCGGCAGCCCCATTCTGGTTCGGAGCCGCCATGTCAGCGCTAGCCATGACGATTTTTGTGGTGTCTGCGAAGCGACGCCCTGGAGCCAAGCTAGGTTAAAAGAAGGCTTAGGGAGAGCCGTTACGCGGAAGATGACGCGCCATGATCCAGGAGCGTCCTAACCTTGCGTGACACCTCTCGGATGTCACACGGTTTCTTGAGAAAGTGATCGTCGCCCTGAGGTTGAAGTCGTTTGAAGGCAGGAGGCTCGACATAGCCGGACATGTAGAGGATCTGAATACCGGGACGGAGGATGACCACTTGCTCTGCGAGCATATGACCATTCATCTGCGGCATCACGATATCCGTAAGCAACAGATGAATCTGGCTACCATAGTGATGACACAACTCCAATGCTTGCCGGCCATCCTCGGCTTCTAATACCGCATACCCTTCACTCTTCAGAATAGATCCCAAGAGTTTTCGAATGGACGGATGATCATCCACAAGCAGAATCGTTTCCCGGTGTGGCGCCGAAGCTTCGTCCAGAGGAGGAAGCCTGGGGAACGATCTGATATGAGCGTTCGACATAGCCGATGCGCACTGGCTCCGGGTATCCAGCTCGGGTCATTCCGCCGTCCGGTCAAAGTATAGCTAAGAATTACCGATTTGGTGGGCGGTTCCTTGAGAAGCGGTGGTGGGCAATCACGTATGGCAAGACTGTTTATCTGTTATGACAGAATGCCCTTTGGAAGACCCGCGCTCTGCCAATAACGATGCAGTAGATGCATTCTGCAACCCGTTACCGTATCCTCTTTGGCTGCACAGATATGGAAGTGCGCGCTCAACATTGCCACGCACAACGGAGTCAGCACGGGCCATTCACCCTCACCTGAGCTCTATGGTCTTGGGTCAAGCTCGATCAGGCCCTTGCGGATGGCGAGGATCGCCGCTTGGGTACGATCGTAGACTTGCAGCTTGTGAAAAATATTGCGGACGTGATTTTTGACGGTTTTCTCACTCAAATCCAGGTTGTTGGCAATCTCCTTATTCGTCTTGCCATCCGCCACGAGTCGCAGCACGGTGATTTCTCGCTCGGTGAGATCGTGCTCGACCCACCCGGATTTCTTCCCTTTTTTCTGGGCCAGCAAAGAAAATTCGGCGAGAATTTTACTGGCCACTGCAGGATGGATGAGCGATTCTCCACGATAGACCGCTTGAATCGCCTTCACGATTTGGTCAGAGTCGGAGTCTTTCAGCAAGTAGCCCGTCGCGCCGCCACGGACCAGATCGAAAATGTACTGCTGTTCTTCGTACATGGTGAGCGCGATAATCCCAATGTGCGGGAATTCCCGCTTGATGATGCGGGTCGCTTCCACCCCGGTCATTTTCGGCATGCTGACGTCCATGAGGATGACATCCGGGAGCAGCGATCGAGCCTTTTCGACGGCCTCCTGGCCATCCTGTGCCTCACCAAGCACCTGAATACTTTCCTTGCTCTGCAAGATTGCAGAGAGTCCTTCTCGAACGACCCGGTGATCGTCCACAATCAGCACCTTAATTCGTTCCATCGCGCGCGGCCTCCTTCTTGAGCGGGACGTGCATCACGATCCTGGTGCCTCGTCCTTTTTTCGATTCAATTTTGGCCTGCCCTCCGACGAGTCGTGCGCGCTCCACGATCCCACGAAGCCCGAAATGATCCCACTTCTCCGGATTGCGCGAGACGGCCTCGACATCACAGCCCACGCCGTTGTCCGTCACGGTGGCAGTCAGCATGTCACGTCCAATCTCAAGATGCACATTGATGAGGTCAGCCTTGGCGTGCTTTTCCACATTGCTCAGTGCTTCTTGCAAGATTCGGAAGAGAAATATTTTCGTTTTCGGCGGCATCGTCTTCTCATCGCCCGTCACGGCGAAATCGGTTTTAATATGGGACTGCGTCTCATATGACTTGAGGTAATTGGTCAAAGCCGGAATCAATTCGAGCTGATCGTAGTGAAGCGGACGCAGGTTAAATATGACCTGCCGCGCTTCCTGTATGGCGAGTTTCAATTCTGCGCGTGTTTGCCGGACAGTCACCTGGCAGGCATGGGGGTCCTTCAGCATGAGTTGCTCGCAGAGATCCAGTTTGAAATTGACGCCGGCAAGGCTCTGCACCAGGCCATCGTGGATCTCGCAGGCAATGCGCGTCCGCTCTTCCGTGACGGCCGCCCCGGCCTCTTTGACGTAGAGCCGGTACAGGGATTGGTATTTGTTCAGCGTCTTTTCGATCTCGCCTGTCGCCCGAATGCGCGCCTCGATCAACTGCCACATGAATTTCGCGCTGGCCCCGCCGATGATCGTGACCCCCATGCGGTGAAAATCTTCCAACGCATGCTCGACGCTGGGATTACCAGAGACGTCGATGATGAGATCCACATTCTCGATCGCGAGCAGATCATCGTAGCGGCGCATGATGGGAATCTTGAGGCGTTTGGCGAGTTTGACGCCTGGGGCCTTTGGATTCACTTCGGCGATGCCCACGATTTGTACCAGGGGATCCTGCGCAAAAATTTCGATTAAGGCCGTGCCGCCGTGCCCCGCCCCGATGATGGCCACCATCGTCGACGCGGCAGGCGTCTGTTTTTTCACGGCAGGGGCTTTTTTGACTGGAGTCCTCGACGCAGGCATTCTCACACCCGTGCGTTCCTTAGTAGAAGCCATACGAGAAGATACCATAGGGACAACGAGGGGGGATAGGAGGAACGGGATAGAAGCGGGATGACAGGAAGCGGCCTATTTCTCTCGTCGTTCCCGTGCCAAGACTTTGAGTTCATCCATAAACTGGTCGATATCCTTGAACTCACGATAGACCGAGGCAAATCGGACGTAGGCGACCTGATCGATATTGTGCAATTCCCTCATCACCTCTTCGCCGATGGCATTGCTGGACAACTCCGTCTCGCCCATTTCCTGAATCCGTTTTTCGATCCGATCGGTGACCGCTTCGATCGTCGAGACACTGATCGGCCGCTTTTCACAGGCTTTTGTGATGCCAGACAGAATCTTCAGGCGATCGAACGGCTCCCGGCGCCCGTCTTTCTTCGCGACCATCGGCAGGCTTTCTTCCACGCGTTCGTATGTCGTGTAGCGGCGCTTGCAGGAGAGGCATTCACGCCGGCGGCGGATAACCTGGCCTTCTTTCGCCATGCGTGAATCGACAACTTTGTCTTCTAAGTCATCGCAGAAGGGGCATTTCACCGGAGTCCCCCGGTCATGTGGGCGACACGTCGTAGGTATGAAACATCGGGAATCGTTTGCAGAGAGCCTTGGCTTGTTGACGAACCTCGCGTTGCACTCGCTTGTCTTGCGGTTTTTGGAGCACCCGGTCGATCAGCGTCACAATCTCACCCATTTCTTTTTCTTGCATGCCGCGCGTCGAGACAATCGGCGTGCCCAGCCTGATGCCGCTGGCAATCGCCGGCGGCTTCTCGTCGAACGGCACGGCATTCTTATTCACGGTGATGCCTGCCGCGTCAAGCGCGGTCTCGGCTTCTTTGCCGGTCACATTTTTGGAGGAGAGATTCACCAGCATCAAATGCGTATCCGTCCCGCCTGAGACCACTTTGTAGCCGCGTTCGATGAGCCCGGCCGCAAGCGCACGAGCATTGGTCAACACCTGCCGCTGGTAGGCCTTGAATGCCGGGGACAGCGCTTCACTGAGTGCGACGGCTTTCGCAGCGATGACATGCATCAGGGGCCCACCCTGCAGACCGGGGAACATAATTTTGTCGACGGCCTTCTGATGTTCGGCCTTGCACATGATGATCCCGCCA
>JBDUAJ010000193.1:0-5007 GCA_040004695.1 Nitrospirales bacterium
TCCCTCTCAAGAAATCCATGACGCCGTGAAGCGCATCCGAGACAAGCAGAACAAGTTGGTCATCGCTTCTATGGGCACCGTCGCCGCATCCGGAGGCTATTACATCGCGGCGGCTACTGATCGCATTGTCGCTAATCCTGGGACATTGACGGGTAGCATCGGCGTCATCATGGAAATGGCGAACGTCGAAGGCTTGATGAAAAAGATCGGGGTAGAAAGTGTCGTCATCAAGAGTGGGTCGCACAAGGACTTGGGGTCTCCCTTCCGCGCGATGAATCTTGAAGATCGCACCATTCTGCAGAATGTGATGGACGATGTGCACAGCCAATTTATCGAAGCCGTGGCTGCCGGCCGGTCACTTGAGATCAAAGACGTACGAGCGCTCGCCGATGGACGCATCTTCACCGGTCGGCAAGCGAAGGTCGCCAAGCTGGTCGATGAATTAGGTGACTTGAATGATGCGATCAAATTGGCCGCCGACATGGCGGGCATCGAGGGCGAGCCGCGTGTGATTGAGCCGCGGAAACGGTTTTCCGTTCGAGACTTGATCGAAGGACACCTGGGAAGGATACTGCCGAACCTTCAACTCGAAACCGGCGTTAGGCTCAAGTACCTCATGGCATTCTAAGTCAGCGAGTGTCGTGATCGGAAGACGGCATATAGTCATCAACGGCCCATACCGAAGGAGGATCCCGCATGACAAAGGCGCAGATCATCGAGAAAGTTGCGGAACAAATTCCGACCCTCACCAAGCGGCAGGTCGAAATCTTGGTGAATACAATGTTCAATAGTATCCGCGATTCTCTGCACAAGGGGGACAAGACGGAGATCCGAGGGTTTGGAAGCTTCCGCCTGCGCAGTCGTCGTATGAAAGAAGGACGGAATCCCAAGACGGGCACGACTGTGAGCGTGCCCGCGAAAAAGGTGCCGTTCTTCAAAGCCGGTAAGGAATTGAAAGAACTCCTCAATAAGTCATAACGAGGACCACATGCTTGAATCAAAACCGCAGACCGCTGAAGCGGAGATTGCCTGGACCAAAGAAGCGCTGTCCCGAATGGAACGGGCTCCTATCTTTCTGCGTGGGATGGTAAAACGCCTGGCCGAGCGAAAAGCCCACGAGCTGGGCTACGCTGAAATTACCGCTGAGATTCTGGACCAATTCAAGTCGCAAATGATGGGCCGGATGGGCGGGGAATCGGGCATGGCCGCCGCGGCCGATCAAATGGGACAGGGAAAGATTCCATGGACCGCCACCGCGAAGGCGCGATTGGAAACGGTCCCTGAATTCATGCGTCACATGATTCAGCAGATCGCCGAAGAATTAGCAGCAGAGCGTGGCCATCTCGAGGTCAATATCGAACTGTTTGAAAAGGTCGAGGCGCTGGGCGATGTACAGGAACAGGCCGGCTCCCCAATGACATGGACGGATGGCGCACGAGCGCGCTTGCAAGACAAAATCAAGAATTCACCACCGATCGCCATGGATTTCGTGACCGATATGCTCAAGAGGGACACGGAAGATCTTGCGCGAGAGAAGGGCCTGTCTCAGATCGATGAAGCTACCCTGGTTCAGTTATGGGATGCCCCCCTGGAGCGCGTGCTGTGGAGCGATGATGCCTGGAAACGGTTGCTCACATCGCCGGATTTCGTGCGCAGCGGCATCCGAAAAGCGGCAGAACGGCGAGCGCGTAAACTGAAATTGACGGAGATCGACTCGGAACACCTGACGACGTTCCGCAATGAAGCGATGATGAAGGCCGTAAAGCGTATTCGGTCGTTCGGCTATAACGAATTGACGTTCGACGCCTTCGAAACGGCGCTCGAAAAGACCAAACGACTCCAAGGGAATGAACAGGCCGGGAAACGGCTTGATGAAATCCGCCAACATTTCAAGGACCCCGCCATACAGAAGCCGGAAGGCGGCACGCTCGGAGCCGAACTCATGGGCCGCTTTCGAAAATATTTAAAAGGGGAGGGCCCGCTATAGTACAGAACGGCCGGCCCCTCCTCTCTCTTCACAGCCACACGGGTGAGCAGTTCAGAATGAAGCTACCTCACCGTCGCTCTGCCACAAAACAGGCTGAGTGAACGACACACTCTGATGTGTACCCTCTTAGGAAAATCCGCTTCTCGCAGACCCTACTTACCATTCGGCCCCGTGGGCCGCATCCTCTTCCACTGCTTCTCAAATGGTAGTGCTCTGTGCGCGGTGGGAGAATCCGCGGATTTGACTCTATGGCCTATACTGAAGGAGTGACATCTTTAAGAATACACGAAGCAGGATCGATGCAAGCGTGCTCAGGAAGACGAGTCAACAACATGAAAGGGTGGAGGGGACATCTCCACAGGAGGATCAGAGACGTCGGCGCTTTGGGGCACGACCAAAGCACGCACACCCCCACCCCTTTCAATAAACCACAGCATCTGTCAGTTTCGCAAGAGGACTAAAGTCCCATGGCACGGCAGAGGCGATTACACGAATCAATGCGCAACCGATTGCTTTGGCCAGAATTTATGGCGAATTTGAGGCAGTTGCACATTTTCAAAATTGGGAATGTCGTATAGACAGCGATCAATGGTTTCCACCTCTTCCTTGGTCAATTCCAACACGACTGGTTTCTTCCAGAATTGATCAAGCGTAAAATAGTCGTTGACCTGTGGACGTTCAGCCAATAGCGCCTGCATCTTTTTGAAGCCCGCAGTGTCTATCCCGGCGATGCGACCATTATTCCTGTCAATGCACCATTTCAGCACTTCGGCGATTCCGTACATCGTCAGTTCAATCTTCATCTTCTCGTCTGCCATGGAACCCTCCTTATTCGGCGTCATTCTAGCGTAACCAACCGCCACTCTTCCAGAGGAAAGACGTATGGCTTGTGATCATTGTAGGGAGGCCTATAAAGTAACTCGTATCGACTCCTCGATCATCGCATCTCAACGCGGTTGCTAAGCTTCTAGAGTGGTGGGTATACTCCTGGGAGCTTTCATCAATGGCCATCTACTTGTAATATCGGGCACAGGCGTGTCTCTCGCTCACCTTCGCAGATTTCATATCCCCTTGTTTGCAGGAAGGATTTGTCAGTTCTTGCTTGTCCTGGGCCTCCTGTTGACCGGGTGCTCCAACAAAGATCCCTACATTCCTCCAGACCTTTTATACCTCTTTGCCACGTACCCGGTCGGGAAAAATCCCACGTCTGTGACGACCTGGGACTTTAACGAAGATGGCATCACGGACATTATTACCACGAACATCGGCAATGATTCCCTCTCCATTCTCTTCGGCAACGGGGATGGCACCTTCAAGGAACACAAGCAGATCCCGGTGGCAAAAGAGCCACGTGCCTTGGCAATGGCCGACTTTAATGGCGATGGCCACATGGATTTGGCTATTGCCTGTTCCGGTAGCGATCAAATTGCCATCTACTTCGGTCTTGCGAACGGAACATTCGGAGCCGGGCAACGGTACGGGGTGCACAAATCACCGGTGTCGATTGCGGGGGGCGACTTTAATGGAGATCATAAGCCGGATCTCGCCGTGGCATTGCGCAACGACAAAATTAAGGTTCTTATCGGGCAAGGGGATGGCACCTTTGTGGACGGCCCCCAATATGAGTATGGGGATACACCCACTTCCATCGCGGTGGCAGACTTGGATCGCAATGGCATCTTGGATCTTGCGGTTACCAATGGAGGGCCGATGAGCAGTGCGGTCTCGATTTGGTTGGGGAATGGTGACGGTACATTCCGCAATCCCACCGACTACCGGACAGGCAAACGACCGCTCGTCGTGACCTTCGCCGATTTCAACGGCGACCAATTCGTAGACCTCTTAGTGATGAATGGCGAGATGGACACGTTTACCATCTTTCTTGGCAATGGCAATGGAACGTTTCAGGCCGGCAAGGAATCAGGTGCCGATACCGGGCCGGTCTACGGATTAGCTCGCGACATCGACGGCGATGGGCGAATGGATGTGGCGATTGTGAACGTCCAGTCCAATAACCTCTCCATCCTCTATGGACGCGGAGACGGAACATTTCGTTATCCGCCGATTAATTACCGAACACGTGGCGGCCCCTTTGCGTTAGCCACGCTTAATCTCACGACTCAGTCCACGGAAGTGCCGGGACTGGTTATGGCCAATAACGGCGCCGCCAGTATCACGATATTCCTGCATCGTGGTCTTCGAACCGGAACCGCGCCTCCTTCTCATGCCTCGTCTTGAATGTCCCTTTCCGTTTCTTGACAGTCCTGCCAACGTCAGTTAGAGTCAGCTCTAGTGCGCGCAGGTGGCAGAAGGCAGGACCGTGCGGACATTTGTTTGGTGGTTTAACATCGGGGCTCTTACCACCTTATCGGTCCTCATGGTTCAAGGAGGCGTTCACGATCTCTTGTACGGGACACGCTCGGGGGGGGCCGCTGCCTATCTCACGTTTGCAATCACGATCCTAGGCGGAGGACTATTGGCGGGGTGTCTGGCGCTGATCATGAATCGCCTGCGATAGCAGACGCCTATTTGACTTGACAGTGCGAGTCGCCTCGCGGTACAAGCGACCGGTTTACTCGAACGCCATTCTTACGAATGACTACGCGTATACGGACATTGAATGCATTGCTTGAAGTGCAATGGATACATGATGGTGGAGCGGCATTACACGCTGCTCAGCAGACGCCTCTATGCCAGATGCCTCAATTGCGGGTTCTGGTTGGATTTGGCGGATCTCCTGCGCTTCTTTCATAAGGTGATCGATAACGGATTCCGTGGCGCTAAGGTACGTGAGACTATCACCCTCTGATTGCTGCATGACAATTTCTCGGCTTCACGGTCCTTTGGGCAAACGACATTTTACTTGTTTTCAATTCAGTCTCGGGATCATTCTCCTATGTTCTATAGGCTTGTTGGACTCCCTGTTGGCACCTTCCCTGTTATGGGCGGAGACCAAGCTGCCGCGGCCGACCCTTCAAAGTCCACCCGCACTTGCATCTAAGACCACCCCGTTTCGTTCG
>JBDUAJ010000033.1:0-16736 GCA_040004695.1 Nitrospirales bacterium
CTTCCCGGTTCTCTTTCCCCGACTTGGTGCAATGGAGGCGTTTGGCGATTTCTTTTTCCCGGCCGGCATCCCGTTGATGGCCGCCTGTGCGGCAGCCAGTCGGGCAATCGGAACACGGAAGGGAGAACAACTGACATAGTCTAAGCCGAGTTCATGGCAAAACTCGACCGAGCTCGGGTCGCCGCCGTGTTCCCCGCAGATGCCGAGCTTGATGTCAGGGCGTGTCAGCCGTCCTTCATTGATCGCCAACCGCATCATGGCTCCAACACCTTCGCGATCCAGCACGGCAAAAGGATCGGCGTCGAGAATGTTATCCGCTTTCGTCGCGATATGACTGCCGCAACTCTGACAGATCATCTCCTTCCAATTGACCTGCGGACTCAAACAGGTCGGGCAACAATCCTGCCGCTTCATGTAAAAGGCGACGAACTTTGCAGCATCATCGCGCGAAAATCCAAACGTGGTCTGCGTCAGATCGTTCGTGCCGAATGAAAAGAACTCCGCCTGTTCGGCGATGCGCTTCGCCGTGACCGCGGCGCGGGGCAATTCAATCATGGTGCCGACAAGATAGGACAGTGTGACACCGTTACGTGCCAAGGTTTCCTCGGCCACTTCGCGGATCAAGTCTTTCTGCGCCTTCATTTCCGAGACCATCCCGACCAGCGGAATCATGATCTCGGGCACGATCTTCTTCCCTTCGCGCCCAAGCTCACAGGCCGCCTCGATAATCGCCCGCGCCTGCATGCGCGTGATCTCCGGCATGGTGATACCGAGCCGGCACCCTCGAAGCCCCAACATGGGATTAAACTCATGCAGTTCTTCCACACGCTCCAACAGACGGCGTTTTTCCTCGATGACCTCCAATCGTCCGTCCGTCAATTCCAACTTCGCAATTTCGACCATGAGATCTTCCCGTTTGGGCAAAAACTCGTGTAGTGGCGGATCAAGCAGGCGGATCGTGACCGGGAACCCTTCCATCTCCCGATAGAGCCCGATGAAATCCTGCTTCTGCAACGGCAGCAATTGAGCGAGATACTGCTCCCGTTCTTCACGGGCACGGGCCAGAATCATTTTCTGCATGATCGGAATGCGGTCGGCCGCGAAAAACATATGCTCCGTCCGGCAGAGACCGATGCCTTCCGCGCCAAATCCTCTGGCAATCTTAGCTTGATCCGGAACATCGGCATTGGCCCTCACCTGAAGTGTCCGGAACTCATCCGCCCAATCGAGGAATGTGGCGAAGATGCGATACTTCTCGGACCGACGCGCATCGAGTTTCCCTTGAACGACCTGGATGACCTCCGATTCGACGACAGGAATGTCTCCGTTGTACACGTGCCCCGTAAAACCGTTCACAGAAAGATAATCACCTTCTTTCAACGTGAGCGATCCGATTCGCACCTTCGTATTGTCTTCGACCGTAACCGCCTCGCATCCCGCCACGCAGACTTTCCCCATCTGGCGAGCCACGACAGCCGCGTGCGAGGTCATTCCTCCACGCGCCGTCAAGAACCCTTGGGCCGCGTGCATGCCGTGAATATCGTCTGGGCTGGTTTCCTGGCGCACCAGAAGGACGCGCTCGCCACGGGCGTGCATCTCGACGGCACGATCCGAAGTCAAGGCGATTTTACCCGCGGCCGCGCCGGGCCCGGCCGGCAATCCTGTACCAATCGCCGGATGCTTGCCTTCTTCGGCCGTGTCAAAAATCGGATAGAGATATTGGGAGAGTTGATCCGGACTGACCCGCATCACGGCTTCCTGTTTCGTGATCAATCCTTCATTCACCATCTCATAGGCAATCCGAACGGCGGCAATCCCCGTTCGCTTACCGACCCGGGTTTGCAACATGTAGAGTTTGCCTTCCTGGATCGTGAATTCCAGGTCGAGCATATCGCGGTAATGCTTCTCGAGTTTTTTATACGTGTCGATCAGCGATTTGTTGGCCTGGGGGAGAGCCTTGCCAAGGGCGCTCACGGGCAGCGGCGTGCGGATGCCGGCCACGACATCTTCACCCTGAGCATTCAAGAGAAACTCGCCAAAAAACTTGCGTTCCCCTGAGGCGGGATCTCGCGTAAATGAGACGCCCGTGCCGCTCGTATTGCCCATATTCCCGAAGACCATTGCCACGACGCTGACGGCGGTCCCCCAGCTGTCGGGAATATTGTAGAGACGCCGGTAGGTGACGGCTCGGGCCCCGTACCAGGACGTAAACACGGCATTGATCGCCATCCGAAGCTGTTCTATCGGATCTTCCGGGAAACTACGCCCCGTTTCTTTCGTGACGATGGCCTTCATCCGAATGACGAGATCTTTGAGCGCCTTTGGATCCAGATCCGTATCGACCTTCGCCCCGACTTCGGATTTCTTGCGCGCGAAGACTTCCTCGAATTGTTCGCGATGAATGCCCATGACGATATACCCGAACATCGCGATGAATCGCCGATAGCTGTCCAAGGCGAATCGTTCATTTTTTGTTTTGACCGCGAGACCTTCGACGGTGCGATCATTCAACCCCACGTTCAACACGGTATCCATCATCCCCGGCATCGAGGCGCGCGCGCCGGAGCGGACGGAGACCAGCAAGGGATTCGCCGGGTCTCCAAACCGCATACCCATCGACCGCTCTACCTTCTTCAAGGCGTGCAACGCTTCATCCCAGAGGCCGGGTGGATACATCTTTTTGCGGCGGTAGTACTCGATACAGGCCTCGGTGGTGATGGTAAATCCGGCCGGCACGGAGATACCGAGGTTCGTCATCTCGGCGAGGCCTGCGCCCTTACCCCCGAGCAAATCTTTCATATCCCCCGCGCCGTCGGCTTTCCCGTCGCCGAAGTAGTAGACATATTTCTTTGTGGCCACGACTACCCTCTCTTCATTGGCATGACGCCGATAATTATACGAGCGATGAAGTCTGTTGCTGTAAGTGCATACGATAGCGCCGTATCAGATACCGCTTCAACCAGATCCCGAAGACAATGATCGCGACGACAAACCCTCCGAACACAAAGACACGATAATCGACTTGCGCCCCATAATCGAAGTACAGCTTTCCGTCCCCGCCTTTAACCACTTCTGTGTCTTTCTGAAACGTGTGCGTCTCGCCGGACGGGTCGGAGAGAATGATCCATTCTGAACAGAGGCGAACCGGCTGATCGTCCCCCTCGACCTGGTGCCATGTAAAACGCAAACAGACATCTTGGCGCGGGTTGAAAATATCGGGGATCCGGATGAGTTGCTCGAGTTTGACCCCGGTGAGCCACAGGCCTCCTAGAAAGATCACATTGCACAGCACCATCATGCCGACTGTGACCCACAAGCTATAGTGCCGCAACTGCGCGTGTTGCTCGTCCGTGAGAGCATCCGGATCCACCGCCACATCCAAGGATGGAGAACGTCTGCTGTTCAATGCGGGCGGCTCACATCATTCATGCTCCCTGCACGGAGATATGGGTGAAATCCGCAAAGCTCAAGAAAAGGCGATCTACGGCGCACAACAATGAGAGCCGATTCGCCCTCAGGCGCTCATCCTCGGCATTGACCAGCACCCCGTCAAAAAATCCATCGATCGCAGGCTTCATCTGGACGAGCGTGTTCAAAGCTTTTCCATACTCGCCTTCCGCCACGAAGCTGGGCAGGTGCGTCTTGGCTTCGACAAGGACCTGGGATAGCTCGGATTCAGACGCATGCTCAAACAACGTGTGATCCACATCTTCCTTCGTCCACTTTTCCTTCTCGACCAGCCGATGCGCCCGCCTGAACCCCACCATGAGCGGATCGAACTCCATTCGTGTCGTGACAGCCTGCAAGGCCTTCATGCGTTCGAGAAGATCAATCAGATCGAAGGTCCCCTCTTGAGCGCTCTGAAGAACCGGTTTCACAATAGCATCGATGACATCTTCCCTGAACCCCTGAACAGTCCGAACGTAATACCGTAAACGGTCGGCGATGAACTCGAGTGGATCGGCGCCCCCGCTGGACTTGAATCCCTGCTGCGCGACCACCTCCCTGGCATGGCGAACGGCCTCGACAAGATTTAATGCGAGACGACCTTCGATGATGAGCCGCACGACCGCTAACGCATGGCGTCGCAAGCCCAATGGGTCTTCTGAACCGGTCGGGACGATGCCCACATGAAAGAACGCTGCGATTGTGTCGAGCCGGTCCGCAAGCGACAGCATGGTCCCCGCCGGTGTCGTGGGCAACTCCCCGTCCATAGCTCGGGGTAGATAATGCTCCGCAATGGCGATACTGACGTCGGAGCTTTCCCCATCGTGCCTGGCGTATTCGCCTCCCATGACGCCTTGGAGTGCGGGGAACTCGCCGACAATTCCAGTTAGCAAATCCGCCTTACTTAACTGCGCCGCCCGTTGACAGCTCTCGCGATGACCGAAGGCATCAGCCAATTTGTCCGCTGACTTCATAACCCGCTCGGTCTTCTGATAGAGCGTGCCGAGTTTGTGATGGAACGTCATACCCTTTAATTTTTCGACGCGATCGATCAGCTTGGTCTTCCGGTCCTCGTCAAAAAAGAATTTCGCATCCGCCAACCTCGCGGCGAGTACACGTTCGTTTCCTTCCTGGATGAGCCGCATATCCCGTAATTTCATATTCGTGACGGAGATGAAAGCGGGCAATAAACTGCCATCCTTCTTGACCACCGAAAAGAAACCCTGGTGCTCTTTCATCGACGTCATCAGGACTTCTTTCGGCACCGAGAGATACTGAGGATTGAAGGTCCCTAGGATCGCCTGGGGGTATTCCACCGTGTAGACCGCCTGCTCCAGAAGATCTTCGTCCCGATGCAATGACCCGTGGGCGGACTTCGCAAGTGTTTCAATCTGACCCAGAATCATGACACGTCGCGCATCCGGATCCGGCACGACGCCGTTCCGCTCTAATAGATTGAGATAGGATGTGCCATCTTTCACGGGGAGGCCTTGCTGAGATGAACGGCCGGAGCCGGCCAGAAAGCGATGTCCCCACGTTCGGTTTCCAGCGGCGACACCTGCGACCTGAAACGTCACGACCCGTCCGGCATACAGTGCGACCAGCCATCGTATGGGCCGAGCGAACTTCAACCCGGTCTCATTCCAACGCATGGACTTCGGAAATGAAAGCGATGTAATCAACTGGGGAAGCAGATCGCTCAGTGCTGCCGCCGTTGGGCGTCCCGCATCCCGCTTCACCGCGCAGACGTACTCGCCTTTCGGGGTCTGGCGAACTTCCAGATCTTTTGGCTCGATCCGCTGACCGGCCATGAATCCAAGGAGGGCTCGCGTCGGATTGCCGGACGCATCGTAGGCGACCATTTTGGACGGCCCCATCACCTCTTTTACGACGGGCGCCTGCCGTGCGGCCAAGGCCTCGACGAGGAGCGTGACGCGTCGGGGTGTGCCGAGGACACGAATCTGTCCGTGTGTCAGACGATGTTCTTTGAATAGACGCTCGGCGGATTCGCGAAGGCTGGTGAGAGCGAGGGGGACAAACTGATACGGCAACTCCTCCGTACCAATTTCAAAGAGCAGTTCGCCGACCGCCGGGACGGCAGAGGAAGATGGTTTCTTCGCGCGCGCTGTTTTCTTGGGGGCAGCCATGGCTATTTCAACCACTCAGGCCCAATGCAGGGACTTGCTTGAGCAAAGGATGCCCAAGTTTCTCACGCTCGGTGATGTACCCTTCCGCACATAGCCGGGCCAGAGCACGGACACGGGCGATATATCCGGTTCGTTCCGCGACACTGATGGCCCCACGGGCATCGAGCAGATTGAACAGATGAGAGGTCTTGATACAGTAATCATACGCCGGAAGGACCAACCCCTTCTCGATCAGCCGCTTGGATTCCGCCTCAAAGGCCTGAAACGTGTGACTCAACATGGACACATCGGCTTCTTCAAAGTTGTACGTCGAAAATTGCACTTCGGTCCGGTGATGAATATCGCCATAGGTGATGTCGTCAGTCCAGGCCAAGTCGAACACATTGTTGACCTGCTGAAGGTACATGGCAATGCGTTCAGTCCCGTACGTGATTTCGACCGTAATCGGATTCAGTTCAATCCCACCGATCTCCTGAAAATAGGTAAACTGCGTGATCTCCATCCCGTCGAGCCTGACTTCCCAGCCCAATCCCCAGGCGCCAAGCGTCGGTGATTCCCAGTCATCCTGCATAAAGCGGATATCGTGCTTCTTGGGATCGATACCGAGTCCGGCGAGGCTGTCCAGATAGAGGTCTTGGATATGAGCCGGCGACGGCTTCAGCACGACCTGGTATTGATAGTAATGCTGCATCCGATTGGGATTTTCACCATATCGACCATCTGTCGGCCGCCGGCACGGTTGTGGAAATGCCGCTCGCCAGGGTTCCGGCCCCAAAGCGCGGAGAAATGTCGCCGGATGAAACGTCCCGGCTCCCATTTCCAGGTCGTAGGGTTGATGGATGATGCACCCCTGGTCTGCCCAGTAGCGGTGCAGGGTCAGAATAAGCTCCTGATAGGTCACAGATGATTCCCTGACGTTGGAGCGGTGTAATCAGTTAGGCGACATGATTGTAAAAAAAGGCTTGCAAAACATCACAACGCGCTTGTCAGCGCAGCGCACAAAACCTTCATGAGGGCTGGCCAAGCTAACAAGAAATTTGACGCACTGTCAAGACGCGAACGGCCTACAGGCGTTCGACTTATGAGAAAGCGTTGACTCATTAATATAACTAGTGTTTTATACGTTAACACATCAATCCGCCTTGACGTTGACTGTTTAGAAAGCGTATTGTCGGCAAACTTAAGCGAAGAAGTCGACAAATGCGATTTTCTAAAAAAAGCGAGTACGCGCTACGAGCTCTTCTTGAGCTGACTGAGCACTACGGCCGAGACTTGTTGCAACGCCAGCAGATCGCCGCACAGCAGCATATCCCGATTGAATTTCTCGAACAAATCCTCCTTGCCCTCAAAAACGCAGGACTCTTAGCCAGTCGTCGTGGCGTGACGGGCGGCTACAGCCTTATTAAACCGCCACATGAGATTACGCTCGGCCAGGTCATTCGTATTCTCGACGGCCCGCTGGCACCCATCGCATGCGTCAGTAAGTCGGCTTACCAGAAATGCAGCGATTGTCCGTATGCCGAAGACACCGGGCATGCGGCGTGTCCGATTCAAGGGGTCATGCTCAATGTGCGTAACGCGATCTCAGACATTCTCGACAATTACACTCTTAGCGACTTTGCCAAACAGACTAAAGGAAAACCCGCTCATGCCAATCACCCATCACACTAAACAGTCCGGCGCAGTCGTTCGTCCCTTATTCAGCACATTGGCGATTTCTACCCTCTTGGTGCTCGCCACCGTGTTTGCCGGTGTCTCCGAGGGCCTCTCTGCAGATCGCGAACTCATGCTCGCCATCTATAGCGTCCCGAAAGAAACGTATGAACATAAGCTGATCCCAGCCTTCAAGCAACACTGGAAGCAGCGCACAGGGCAAGACATTCGCGTGCACAGCTCATACGGCGCGTCGGGCGCACAGGCGCGTGCCATCATCGGCGGGTTTGAAGCCGATATCGCCGCGCTGTCTGTTGAAGGCGACGTGGATCAGATCGCCAAAGCGGGATTGATCACGCACGAGTGGCGCAAGACTGCCGATCGCGGCAATGTCAGCGGATCGGTCGTCGCATTGGGCGTCCGCAAAGGCAATCCGAAAAACATCAAGACGTGGGAAGACCTGACCAAGCCTGGAGTCGATGTGCTCTATCCCAATCCAAAAACCTCCGGGGGCGCCATGTGGGACATCATCGCCATATACGGCGCGGGGCTCAAACTAGCCGATCCAAAACAAGCTCCGGCTGAAGCCCAGGCGGCCGCACTCCTCAAGCGGATTCAAAAGAACGTCAAGGTCATGGACAAGAGCGGACGGGAATCGGTCACGACGTTTGAACGCGGCGTCGGAGACGTGATCGTCACCTATGAAAATGAGTTGCTCCCTCGCATCAAGAGCGGTCGCCCGATGGAGCTGGTGATTCCTGCCGAAACGGTCCTGATCGAAAATCCCGCCGCTATCGTGGATCGGAACGTCGATAAGCATCATGTGCGCGATATCGCCGAAGCGTTTATCGCGTTCCTGCACAGCGAGGACGCACAACGCGCTTTCGCCGAGTACGATTTCCGAACTGTCACGGCGGTCCCCGCGGGCGCACACCCAGCCAAAGCCTTCCCTCAGCCGGCTCATCTGTTTACGATCACCGAGCTCGGCGGATGGGACAAAGTGGCGTCGCTCCTCTTCGGTCCACAAGGACTGTGGACTCATGCGGTTGAAGAGCTGGCCCGGGGGAAATGATATCCACACGATGACACGTGAACGTCTGAGACGATGACCGGCCACACCTTAACCAGACTCGCCCTCCGGTCGGCAGCCATCGGCTATGTCCTTTGTTTAATTCTGCTGCCGCTGACGGCGATCGGACTCCAGTCCTTCGAGGATGGACTCACCCGCTTCATGGATGACATCCAACAGCCTCAAGCCAAAGCGGCCCTCATCCTCACCATTGAAGCCGCCTTGCTCACCACCGTCATCAATGCCGTATTCGGAACGCTCTCGGCGTGGGTCTTGGTGCGGTACGACTTTCCCGGACGAGCGTTTCTCAACGCCCTTGTCGACCTTCCTTTTGCCATTCCCACGCTCGTCGCCGGCATCATGATCGCCGCCGTCTATGGCGCGACGAGCCCGCTTGGCGCATGGTTGCAGCAGGGGGGGATCGAAGTCCTCTACAATGTGCCGGGCATCGTGCTCGCTATGCTGTTCGTGACCATGCCATTCACGATCCGTGCGCTTCAGCCCGTCCTCATGGAATTGGAGCAGGATCAGGAAGAAGCCGCGTATACACTTGGGGCGACGCCATGGCAGGCCTTCTGGCGCGTCACGGTGCCTTCAGTGCTACCCGGCTTGTTGACCGGTGTGTTCCTGACCTTTGTGCGGGCACTTGGCGAATTTGGATCGGTCGTCATCGTGGCGGGCAACATCCCGCTCAAAACGCAGGTCGCCGCCGTGTACGTCTATGGCGAAATCGAGAGTTACAACCCGCAAGGGGCGACATCGGTCTCCATTGTCGTGCTGATCCTTTCGTTTCTCGCCTTGATGCTCTTGGAGCGCCTGATCAGACGACCCGGGGAACGCTTGCCGATGTTTCTCAACGCCGTGATGAATGGAACGTGGTTTGGGGTGCGTTCACATTCCCCTGTACATGCGAAACCCTGATACGGATGTGATGCGTCGACTCTTGATTGCCATCGTGTGGGTCTATTTTGCGGGGCTGTTAATTGGACCGATTGCTTACCTGTGCATCCAGGCGTTCGGGGAAGGGTTCATGGTATTCCTCAATGAAGTGCTGCGTCCGGAAGCGATGCATGGATTTTGGCTCACCACGGAAATTACCATCATCGTCCTCTTGATCAACGCCGTCTTCGGCACGATCACCGCGATGGTGCTGGCTCGGCAACGGTTCTGGGGCCAAACGTTCCTGAGTGGCCTCATTGATCTTCCTTTCTCGGTTTCGCCGGTCATCACGGGATTCATGCTGATTCTGCTCTTGGGCCCTGGAACTATTCTTGGCACGTTCTTCGGCGCCATGGACATCAAGATTCTCTATGCGCTGCCCGCCATGATATTGGTCACCCTGTTTGTCACCTTTCCATTTGTGGTCCGTGAGCTCACACCGATTCTCATGGCCATCGGGACGGACAGCGAAGAAGCGGCGCGCACGCTCGGCGCGAATGAATGGCAGATTTTTCTTCGCGTGACCCTTCCCGCCATCCGATGGGGCATGATCTATGGCGCAACATTGACGATCGCTCGCGCCATCGGTGAGTTTGGCGCCGTCTTGGTCGTTTCTGGGAACGTCTTGCAACTCACCCAAACGGCCACGTTGCACATTTACCAAAGCTATGTAGATTTTAATTATGTCGGGGCTTATGCCGTCGCGGCGGTCCTTCTTGCCGTCTCGTTTCTCATTCTGATGGTCCTTGAGCTCGTCAAAACGCGATCGTCCGCCGTGACGGACCGATCGATCCAGATGGTGCGGCCGTGAAGATCGAGGTGCGCCGGCTCTCAAAACACTTCGGATCGGTGGAGGCCGTCTCCAACGTATCCTTTACCGTGAAAGAAGGAGAACTGCTGGGACTGCTCGGGCCAAGCGGAAGCGGCAAGACCACGGTGCTTCGAATGATTGCCGGGCTGGAGTTCCCCACATCCGGTGACATCTTTATCGACAATATACGCGTGAACGACCTCTCCGTTCAGCAGCGCAATATCGGGTTTGTGTTTCAGCACTACGCCTTATTCAAACACATGACGGTGTCCGAGAACGTCGCCTTCGGACTCTCCATTAAGAAGCGGGCGAAACCGGAGATCCATCAACGCGTTGACGATCTGTTACAGCTGATGGGCTTGCCGGGACTGGGCGACCGGTATCCGCACCAATTGTCGGGAGGACAACGCCAACGGGTCGCCATCGCACGCGCATTGGCACCCCGCCCAAGCGTCCTGCTGCTCGATGAACCGTTCGGGGCGGTCGATGCACAGGTTCGCCAAGAGCTCCGCGAATGGCTGATTCGCCTGCACGACGAGTTGGCGGTCACGAGTCTGTTCGTGACGCACGATCAGGAAGAGGCGATGGAAGTCTCGAACCGGCTGATCGTGTTTTCCAAGGGACGCCTTGAACAGGTCGGGTCGCCGGCCGAGGTGTATGAAGATCCGGCGACCGAATTCGTGGCACGCTTTATCGGCTCGATGAATATCGTCGAGGCCGAAGTGAAGCAAGGCGTCGCGCATGTCCGCGATTTGGAATTTCCCGCTCCCGACTTCCCGGACGGATCCCGGATCCGAATCGGATTCCGCCCCTACTATATCAAGCTGTCTCAAGACCCGAATCATTTTCGCCAGCAAGCCCGCTTGCGGCACGTCTATTTTCTTGGCGTCGCGTACCGCTTGGAGATCGAAACCGAGACGGGCCTCATTTTGCGTTCGCGGATGAACAAAGAAGAATTTCGACAGCGCCGGTTCGAAGTCGGCCAGCCTGTCTCATACGCGATCACACAGTTTCGTATTCTGCCTCAGGACCATGGAGCTCTCTCCTCGCCCATGCAATTGCCTGACAGTCCGCTGACGCCGTAACTGCTCGCTCGTCCGCCGTGTTTGCTGAAAGGAAAGACGACACCGATTCCATGGCAGACAATGCGTCAGTCGCAATTGACGCGTTGTCCACGGTTTGTTACAACGTATTCAACACGTCTGGATAAAGGAGATCATCATGGCTGTCCGAATGACAGAGGATACCCTGCTCACCGTACTTCACAATAAAGCGACTGAACTGAGAATCGACAGCGTCCGAGCGACGAGCGAGGCCGGAAGCGGGCATCCGACGAGTTGCGCGTCGGCTGCCGATATTGTGGCGACACTGTTCTTTTCCGTCATGCGGTATGATCCGAAGAATCCAAAGTATCCGGCCAACGATCGTTTCGTGCTCTCGAAAGGCCATGCCGCTCCTCTGCTCTATGCCGCGTGGGCGGAAGTGGGATTGTTTGACAAGAAAGAGCTCCTTCGACTTCGCACCTTGGACTCCGATCTGGAAGGACACCCGACACCTCGGCTGCCCTTCGTCGATGTGGCAACCGGCTCCTTGGGGCAAGGCTTATCCGCGGGCGTCGGAATGGCACTCAACGCCAAACGCTTGGATCGTTCACCGGCCCGGATCTATGTCTTGATGGGCGACGGAGAATCGGCGGAAGGTTCGGTATGGGAAGCAGCTGAAATCGGACGTCACTATGGGCTCGATAATCTGTGTGCCATCATCGACGTCAACCGCCTCGGACAGAGTGACCCCACCATGCTGCAGCATGACATGGAAGCCTATCGTGCCCGCTGGAGCGGCTTCGGATGGCACGCGATCGTGGTCGACGGTCACGACATCGCAAAGCTCCTCGCGGCATTTGAAGAAGCAGCCTTTACGAAGGGGACGCCCACGATCATTCTGGCACGCACCCTCAAGGGGAAGGGGTTGTCTTCGATCGAGGATCAGCCGGACTGGCACGGCAAGCCTCTCAAAAAAGGCGAGCAAACCGATAAAGCGATCGAAGCACTGACGCGTCAACTTCGGCAAACCTCGGCCCAACCCGATATTCAGCGGCCGGATGCCTGGACCAATGGCAAGAGGCCGACGAAACTGATGGCCCCGCCCAACTATAAAACCACGGATTCCGTCGCCACGCGTGAAGCGTTTGGCGCCGCGCTCGCTGCCTTAGGCGAAGCCAATCCGTTGGTCGTCGGTCTGGACGCCGACGTGAAGAACTCGACTTTTACCGACAAGTTCGGCAAGCAGTTCCCCGACCGGTTTTTCGAAAACTTTATTGCCGAGCAAAATATGGTGGGCACGTCAGCAGGATTGGCGGCCTGCGGCAAGATTCCATTCGCCGCCACCTTCGCCTGCTTTCTCACGCGTGCGTATGACTTTATCCGTATGGCGGCCATCAGCCAAAACAATATTAAACTGATGGGCTCCCACGTCGGGGTCAGCATTGGTGAAGACGGCCCGTCCCAGATGGGCTTGGAAGACCTTGCCATGATGAGCGCCCAACCGGGTATAGTGGTTCTGTATCCAAGCGATGCCGTATGCACTCACCGGCTTGTAGAATTGATGGCGGCTCACCAGGGACCGGCTTACATCAGAACAGGCCGTCCGAAAGCGCCTATTCTCTATACGAATGATGAAACCTTTACGCTCGGCGGCTCGAAAGTGCTGCGACAAAGCGCCTCCGACCGCTTGACGATCGTCGCAGCGGGTGTCACCTTATTTGAAGCCTTGAAAGCCTATGACCAACTCAAGGTTCAGGGTATCGCCGTCCGGGTCATCGATCTGTATAGCATTGTACCGATCGACCGTGCCGGCTTGATTGAACATGCCCGCGCCACGCAGGGACGCCTTCTGACGGTCGAAGACCACTACGCGCACGGCGGGTTGGGAGATGCGGTGCTCAGCGCCGTCGGTGAAGAAGGGTTCCGCGTCCATAAGATCGCTGTTCGGGAAATTCCACACAGCGGGAAGCCCGACGAATTGATCGACCGATACGGCATCAGCGCACGGGCCATCGTGGAAACCGTGAAGCGAATGCTCTAGATGAAGAATCCCGACCATCTCAAAGCGATCCCCCTCTTTAACCTGGTAAAGCGTTCGGAACGACAACGCTTGGCCGGGGAGGTCACCGAAACACGTTATCGCAAGGGCCAGTTTATTTTTCGAGAGGGGGATCCCGCCGAGTTTTTCCACATTGTGAAAGAAGGCACCGTGAAATGCGTCAAAACCTCGTCCGACGGGAAAGAAGTCACGCTCAAAGTCTTGATGCCCGGCGATCTCTTCTGTTGTGAGGCAGCCGTGTTCGATGGGTCTCCACACCCGGGTTGCGCGCAACCCATGGGTGAAGTCAGCGTGCTGCGGCTTCGGAAGAAAGCCTATTTTGAGATGCTGAAACGAAATCCGGACGCGGCGGTCGAGGTCATCAAATATCTCGGCACTCGTTTACATGAAGCGCAGGAAAAGACCAAAGTCTTGGCCTTAGAAGGGGCAGACCAGCGACTGGCCGGACTGCTGGTGAGCCTCGTCGAACGATCCAGCGTTCGGGATGAATCCGGGTATCGACTCACTGTGCGCTTGACCCGCCAGGATCTCGCGAACATGGTGGGGATCACGACTGAAACAGCCATCCGCATTATGGGGCGCTTCAAGCGGGCTAGCCTCGTCACGGGTACTGCGAAGCGCCTGACGATCCTCGATCTCCCTCGCCTTAAACAACTCGCATCCCCTTCCGTTCTTCAGACGTCGCACTCCTAAGCAGTCAGGTGTTTATTTCTAAAACATGACAAGCGTCATATTTTATTGACGTGGACATGCCTTATCCTCCTCTCGTCGCTATAAAACTACAAGGAGGCGCTGCATGTATCCACAACGACGGTTCGACGGTTGGTCTCTCAAAACCAGATTCCTTGGGCTGAGCATGCTGGGAATACTCCTTGCCACGTCATCAGTCATGGCCAAGACCCACGAAGTCGCCATGACCGCGGTTGAAAAGGACGTCGTCATCGATGGTGAAGGAACGACCTATAAAGCGTGGACGTTCAACGGTCAGATGCCCGGACCTGTGGTCCGCGTCACCGAAGGCGACACGATTAAGTTTACGCTCACGAATCCCAGCAGCAATACCTACCCTCATGCGATGGACTTCCATGCTGCGGAAATCGATTTCCTGAAGAACTATCGCGCGATCAATCCCGGCGAGACGATCAACTTTACATTCGTCGCAAAAAAGCCAGGCGTGTTTTTCTACCATTGCGGGGCTCCGCCAATGATCCAACACGTCGCTCGCGGCATGTTCGGAACCATCATCGTGGACCCCCTCAATGCGAAGGTATGGCCAAAAGCCGACCGCGAGTATGTGTTGGTCCAATCCGAACTGTTCAAAAATCCAGATGACGTGCCGGCCATGTTCGATCGCAAATTCGAGAACATCGTGTTTAACGGCGGCGTCTTCAAATATCATCCCTTCGTCACCGGTGGCGGCAAGCTGGACGCAAAGCCCGGTGAGCGCGTGCGGATTTATTTCGTCAATGCGGGGCCGAATGAATTCTCGGCTTTTCATCCGATCGGCGAGATTTGGGACAACGTGTATGAAAGCGGGAATCCGGCGAATAAATTTAGCGGCGTACAAACCTATGTGGTGGGACCGGGCAGCGCGTCCACATTCGATGTTGTGGTCGAATCGGCCGGCGCCTACCCCCTCGTTACGCACTCGCTGACCGGAGCATTACGAGGAGCGATTGCCGTACTCGTTGCCTCGCCGGATGCGAAACCAGCTCCCCTCATGCCGATGGTGCCGTGGGAAGTGCCGGCCAAACCGGCTCAATAGATTTCTCATCACTCGGGCTAGCCTCGTTTCGGCTGGCCCGAGTCATCGTACGAGAGTCTGGTTAAATTCCATGTCGCTATTCAAAGTCTTCTTCATCCTTGGCATGATCACGTCCTTCTGGGCGGCGCCTGCCCATGCTGCTGAGATGCGAGAAGCCCTTATGCTGCAAGGCACGGCCTGCTGGGAGGAACGTGACAGTATCTGACAGGCGCTCCTGAAGCGTTCAGGAGTCAAGGCGGTCGATGCGCAGAGTGTTCCTGGCTATCTCTTGGTCGATGTGGTGGCAGGCATGGTGACATCGGAAGAGCTGTCGGAGGCCGTCAACCGGCTCTCTGGAGCGAAGGAAACTGCCGGGCAGAACCTATGCAATCGTGCATCTCACCCGACAGCCACCATCCGGCCGAGCACGACATGTCAAGAACAGCCGCGCATCAGTAATGGCTGCCATGATGGTTCATCTAAGCATTCGGGGCGACAACCACCAAGACTCTGAGTCGGGTCTTCGTGTGATTCAACACGCCGTGCTCTTCACCGGCCGGCGCCATCGTTCCCTGCCCCAGTCCCAACACACGTTCTTCAGTCCCTACCTTGAACGTTCCTTGCCCTTCTAAGACGAGATACACTTTATCCTGTTCGCCGTGCACGTGCCCTTTTTGCTCCTGTCCCGGCTCAAAACAATACACATCGCAGAAAAATCTGGTCGTCTGAAAGAGATTATTCTTCTTCATCTTGTCTGCTGTAAACTGCTGGTAGTCTGAGAGACTAATGACCTTCATTATTGCTCCTTAGCTGTCAGCACTCAGCTTTCAGCTCTTCAGCTTTGACTGAAGCTGACCGCTGATAGCTGACGGCTGATGGCTACTTGCTTCGCGCCGCCTCTCCACCGTTCGCACAATGGACTCCACCGGGACCAAATGGCGTGACACACCGAGGTCCTTTGCCGGGATGCCCATCGCTAATCCCAGTAATTGCGGCAGATGCAAGATGGGCAGATTGAGGGAGGTATTGACTGCCTGTCCAGCTCGATCTTGATAAATATCGAGGCTCATGTGACAGAGCGGACACGGAGTGACCATAAAATCCGCTCCTTCCTCTTTCGCCTCCTTCATGTTCTGACCAGCCATGGCCACTGCGAGGGCTTCCTTTTCAAGAATGATAGGAAACCCGCAACATTTGGTGCGACCGGCATATGCCACCGATTCGCCGCCCACGGCTTGGATGATCTTCTCAAGCGACGTGGGATTTTCAGGATCGTCAAACCCCAGGTCCCATGATGGTCGCAGGATGTAGCACCCATAGAAAGGAGCGATTCGAAAATCGCTCAGTGGAATGCGGATCTGTTCCCTCAGGCGCTGTAATCCCACTTCACGGACGACGATCCATAGCAAGTGCTTGACTTGGATCGTGCCGCGATACGTGATCCCCTCTTGCGCAAGCATCCGGTTAATACGCTCGCGTACTGCCGGATCTTTAAGCCGTTTACTGGCCGCCCCCATGATGCCCTGGCACGTCCCGCAAATCGTCATCACATCCAAACCGAGTTGTTCCGCCTGAGCAAAGGTGCGGGCATTCAACGCCAATGCGACATCGGGATCAGCTTCTGAGATGACCCCTGCCCCGCAGCATGAGGCTGCGTGAAGCTCCACAATTTCAATGCCGAGCCGCCCGATAATGGCCATCGTGGACTGATACAGCTCAGGAGTTGCGCCCTTGGCCGCGCAACCGGGATATAAGGCATATTTCAACGACATATCTCCCTTCCTTGTGGCCTTCACAGTACCATAGGGCCGCGCCGGATTCACA
>JBDUAJ010000194.1:0-4926 GCA_040004695.1 Nitrospirales bacterium
GCACACGTTCCGCGGTATCTTTCAAGCTTTCCCCATTGGGTGGACGCACGTCATAGCTGCGTCGCCAAATCTTCACCTGTTGCTCGCCGTATTGTTTCGCCGTCTCCGCTTTATTGAGACCCTGGAGATCACCGTACATGCGTTCGTTCAGCGCTTGATCTTTCTCGATCGGAATGTTCGTCTGCCCGATCTCCTCCAACACGAGTCGGAGTGTTTCGTTCGCTCGGATGAGCACGGACGTAAACGCGCAGTCGAACCGGTAGGTTTTTAGTTTTACTCCTGCCGCCCGAGCCTCTTCTTCCCCCTTGGGCGATAGCGGCACGTCAACCCATCCCGTAAACCGATTTTCCAGATTCCATTGCGATTCGCCATGTCGCAGAAGCACGATCTGGCCCATCACACACCTCCACTCATCGATTCGTTCGCCATCGCAACCTTTCACCTGCAGAAGAGTACGTCAAGCCTCTTTGAATTGTCATCCCCAAACATTTGATGATCTGTGCGGGTGGCGAGACGCCGGTTGGTGCTCCGCTCATATTGCAATAGGCTAAGTCCGGCGATACGATGCTAGCCCGGAGTATTCATGAACCCCTACTACAGCGGCCGATCCACTCGCCCAGCGTGGCTTTTCCGTAATGGAAGGCCTCGGTCTTGGCCGCTTCGCGACGGTATTCATGAATAATCCTGGCTAGCGACCGAAGCGGCAATGTCAGACCAACAACCTACAGAATTCCCATGGCAGGAGGTAGAACAATGGTGGGTCGACTTGGCCCAACGCCTGGGGGTCGTGGAACATATCCAGGGATTTTTTAAGAATGCCCTTGGGCACGATGCCGCCCTGGAGCGCATCCGTCGGGTGGGCGGGAACGTCCACTACATTCTCTTTGTCGTGCTCCGCTATTGGATACCGGCCGTGCTCCCGCCGGCCGGCCGTGAACGACTGACCAAGAATGACCCCGACTATTGGCTGGAATCCGAGCAGATCTTACGAGCAGCCGTTGTTCGGCTTCGCGAGCTCAAACCACTGATCGAACTGCTGACCGCCCCCAACCCCCTCGCGCAAAAACCCTCATCCACCACACCGGCAACCAAACCGGTCGTAGAAGTGGAACTGGCCCACATGCTTGAAGGGATCGCGGAAGTCGCCGGCAGTTATGGCGGTCCCGACTCTACGTCCGTGATTAAACACTTCGATCCCATTCCACTCCGGCAAACGCAGCCCTTCAAGCACAATAAGAAAAATAGCGCGGAGCTCTGGGTCATCTTTCTGTTACGCGAGCATTTCAGAGCGCTCGGATTGGGGAAGGACCGATACTGGCCCTTGATTGCCGAGGTGGCTACAGCCGCCGGCATTGTGCAACAAACCGGGCAGCCCCACACGCCCGATGAACTCAAATCGTGGTGGCAAAAGAACTGGCCCCGCACATACACCCAGCTCGAACAGCACACCGCACATCCCGAATCCGCCGCGTTTGCCTACCACCAGGACTTCGAGTGGTTTCGGGGGTGGTGGGCATGGCAGATGTCCCGTCCCTCGACCGGCTGCTGAAAAAGTCCGTCAGCAGCGTTTTCAGTCGATCGGACCGCTCAACATACCGGCTCGTACGCCTCGCGATCCAATCTCCTTGCGCCTTGCTGACGACCTTTTTGAGCAGCCGGTTGTTGCTTATGCTAAAGCGTCGTACGGCTGACGGTGGGCTTCGCCTTGCCGGGTTGAAGCGGGCCGGTCGGGGGTGGACCTTCGCGAATGACTTGGATGACGATGAGAAAGAGCATGACATAGAGGACCATACCGAGCCACAGGACATAGGTTTGAACCCCGCCTCGGTCTCGGATTTGTTCCTCTAGGGCCCCGGGGCTCAGAGACGGGCCTTTGCGGATTTCACTGATGTGCTCTCGGACATGCCAGTAGTAGATATAGTTGGCACTCACGCCCGCCATCACACGCCATACAAAACCCACCGTCACATCGCCAGTCAGATATGCGGATAGCACAGGACCGACGGCATAGATGAGAGCGTACAGGTACATCTTGCGGTAGAGAAACCAGAGAAATGGGTCGACGAGGAAGGCAGGCCAGTGCCACGTGATGGCGAATCGCGACGTATTTCCGGCAGAAAACTTCTTGAACTGTTGCAGATAATAGTTATCCGGCCGCCCCCACGACCATCCGTTTTTGAGAGACAACAGAATGGCCTTCTGAGGTCCGATGAAGGATCGCCACAAACCGGTCTCATCAGATTCCGGTACAGGCGCAGCGGCTTCGGTCTCAAAGGGCGTACCGCACTGTGCGCAAAAAAGCGCCTCATCCGGATTCGCCTGTGTGCATTTCTGGCAGAATTTCATGCTGATCAATCTTAGCCAGGACTATTTTATGAACACCTGCTACAGCGGCCGATCCTCTCGCCCGGCGGAGCTTTTCTCGTTCGGTCTCCTCGACGGACCGCCATGGATTACCGTATCGAGAACCGGCCCGCTCACCATCTCGCGGGCGTCCACACGTGACGCTTTATTCATCCCGCCGTGCGCCCTGCGAGAAGCCCACGGGAATGGGCGCGTCTTGGCGCGCCTGGGATGGGCGGGTGCAATGGGCGCTTCGGTCTCAGCCGCTTCGCGACGGCATTCATGAATAATCCAGGCTAGCGTGCCTAGTGTGATAGGCGCCGCAGAGGGGTGGTTATAACACTGTCTGTGCGGAAGCCTCAAGCAGAGGATGTCAATTTCCCCAACGTTGATCAGCGGATAGCACGCCTCTGCCCAGCGTTTTGTATTGCGAGGCTGATCACGCTTATGCTAGTTTCCACAGATATCTAAAGGAAGAGAACTATGCCGACGGAACAACTTCGGGAAGACGCCGATCGTTATTTGATGCACACCTATACGCGCCAGCCGATCTCCATCGTGCGCGGCCGCGGAAGCCGTGTGTATGACTTGGAAGGGCGCGAATATGTGGACTTCGTCGCCGGCGTCGCGGTCAATGTCCTCGGGCATGGCCATCCCGATCTGATCGCCGCCATTCAAAAGCAATCTCAGCACCTGTTGCACGCGTCAAATCTGTATTACACCGAGCCGCAAGTAAAGTTGGCGGAAGCCTTGGTGGAGCATTCCTTCGCCCAGAAGGTCTTCTTCTGCAATAGCGGCGCAGAGGCGAATGAAGCGGCCATCAAGCTCGCTCGTCGCTACGCGCATGACAAGCACGGGGCCGCCCGCTTCGAAATCATTACCATGTTGCAGTCGTTCCATGGCCGGACGATGGCCACGTTGACCGCCACGGGACAGGAGAAGGCACAGAAAGGGTTCGAGCCGCTCCTGCCCGGTTTCACCTATGTTCCGTTTAATGACCTCAACGCTGTGGAGCAGGCCATCACACCGGCGACTGCCGCCATTATGCTGGAGCTCATCCAGGGAGAAGGCGGCGTGCAGGTGGCGGATCAGGCCTTTGTTAAAAGCCTGCGCGATCTCTGTCGCGACCGTGACATTCTGTTGATCCTGGACGAAGTGCAAACCGGCATGGGACGGACAGGCACGCTCTTCGCGTATGAGCACTATGGAATTCAGCCGGACATCATGACCTTGGCGAAAGGCCTCGGCGGCGGTCTGCCGATCGGTGCCTGCTTGGCGACCGACGAAGTCGCTTCAGCCTTTATTCCCGGCACTCATGCATCCACCTTCGGCGGGAATCCCCTCGCCTGCAGCGCGGCCTTAGCCGTCATGCGAGTCCTCTTGGAAGGACGGCTGCTCACTCGGAGTCGCGCGGTCGGTCAGTATATGGCTAAGAGCCTGCTTGAACTGAAAGATCGGCTTCCCAACGTCAAGGATGTGCGAGGCTTGGGGCTGTTGCAAGGCCTGGAGCTCACCATCGATGGCAAGCCCGTGGTTACTGACTGCCTCAATCGCGGTCTCCTCATTAACTGCACCATGGACCGCGTCTTGCGGTTCGTACCACCGCTCATCATTACCCAGCGCGAGATAGACCGCCTCGTTGACGTACTGGCGGACGTACTCGGCAAACGCGTGTAAGGACGGTTCTCATGACTGTGCAGCCTTTGCGAGGCAAGGCCTCTCGTTCATTTGGCAAAGACCTTCTTACGGTCAGCGCCATTGCTCCGACCCAGGTCGCACGACTCTTGCGGCTTGCGGCCGAACTGAAAGCGAAGCGACGACGTGGAGTCGTCTATCAACCACTGGTCGGCGCCACCCTAGGCCTGCTCTTTGAGAAGCCTTCCACGCGGACACGTGTGTCCTTTGAAGCCGGGATGAACCAACTCGGTGGTCAATCGTTGTTCTTATCCACCGCGGACATTCAGCTCTGTCGCGGAGAGACCATTGCGGACACCGCACGGGTGCTCTCGCGATACCTGGACGGCCTGGTCGTCAGAACGTACGATCACGCCATTGTCGAAGAGTGGGCGCAGCAGGCGACTATTCCGGTGATTAATGGACTCACCGATCTTTTCCACCCCTGCCAGGCGCTGTCCGATTTACTGACTATTCGAGAAAAGAAAGGGACGCTCAAAGGCGTGAAGTTGGCCTACGTCGGAGACGGCAACAACGTATCAAATTCACTGATCGAAGCGGCCGTGAAAGTCGGCATGATCGTCAGCGTGGCGTGCCCCAGCGGGTATGAGCCAGACCAACGGATCGTCGATTTGGCGCGTGACGAAGCCGAAAAGACCGGTGCGTCGGTGATGCTTACCGAGAATCCGCATATTGCCGTCAAAGAAGCCGACGTCGTCTACACGGATGTCTGGATCAGCATGGGCCGTGAACGCGAGCAGTCGCGCCGGTTAAAAATCCTCGCACCTTACCAATTGAATGAGCGTTTGCTGAAAGGGGCTCGCCCGGATGCCATCGTGATGCATTGCTTGCCTGCCCACCGTGGTCAGGAAATCACTGCGGGGGTGCTCGACGGCGACCACTCCGTCG
>JBDUAJ010000034.1:0-16660 GCA_040004695.1 Nitrospirales bacterium
TAAAGCATTTCGGCAAATATGAAGTGTAGTCAGAGGAGCATGAGGAGAACGGTATGAAAACGTACTTGGCTAAACCGGCGGAAGTGGTTCGTAAATGGTATGTGGTCGATGCCAGTGGAAAGACTTTAGGCCGGTTGGCAGCCCGTGTGGCAATTTTGTTGAGAGGCAAACATAAGCCGACCTTTACCCCAAACGTCGACACCGGAGACCATGTTGTCATCATCAATGCCGAAAAAATTCATTTGACCGGCGACAAGATGAAGACCAAGACCTATACGCACCACACCGGCTATCCGGGCGGTTTGAAAACGGTGACGGCGGAACACCTGCACGAGAAACATCCGACAGACCTGCTCACCAAAGCGATCAAGGGAATGTTGCCTAAAAATCCATTGGGCAAACAAATGGCCAGAAAGCTGAAGGTGTACGCCGGGTCGAACCATCCGCATCAGGCTCAGTCCCCCGAATCACTCGCGATCTAATATTGGCAGGATAAGGAGATACCAGATGGCAGTAGCAACACATTACGCAACCGGCAAACGAAAGAACGCGATCGCGAGGGCATGGCTTTCTGCCGGCGCAGGCGACATGACCGTGAATACCAAGCCATTAGAAGAATACTTTCCGCGGCCGACGCTCCGGACGTTGATCTTGTCTCCCGTTGAGGTAAGCGGGATGATGGGCAAATGCAGCGTACTGGCGACCGTCAGAGGCGGCGGGACGACCGGACAAGCCGGAGCCTTGCGGCATGCGATTGCCAAAGCCCTCCTCGACTTGAACCCGGCTTTTCGAGAGGCCTTGAAGAAGGAAGGCTTCCTCACACGGGACTCACGCGTCAAAGAACGGAAAAAGTACGGACAAAAAGGCGCCAGAAAGCGCTTCCAGTATTCAAAGCGGTAATCGGCCGGTCTGTGCATCAGATAAGGGAAGGCCGCGGGGCCTTCCCTTTTTTATGCCGTTTTCATACTGCCGTTCAAACGTAGGAGGACAGCGTGTCCACCAACCACACAGTCAAGATCGCTGTCCTTGGGGCAAGCGGTTACACAGGCGGAGAACTCCTTCGACTCATCGCTGCGCATCCCCGAATGGAGGTGGTCGCCGCGACGGCGGAAAAATCAGTTGGAGCTTCGCTGGCAAGTGTCTTCCCTTCTCTCGCCACAGTGTTGCCTCCCCTCACGTTGGAACCCGTCGAGATTGATTCCATCGCCACGCGGGCCGACGCCGTCTTTTTGGCCTTGCCCCATACAAAGTCCTTGGCATCAGTCGCAGCATTTCTCAAGGCAGGGAAGCATGTCGTCGATCTCAGCGCTGACTATCGGCTAAAGAGCGCCGCTGACTATGAGCGCTGGTACAACACCCCACATACCCATAAGGCACTGTTGAAAGAGGCGGTGTATGGATTACCCGAACTCTATCGGCAGGACATTCAAAAAACGACACTCGTGGCCTCTCCCGGCTGCTATCCGACGGCAGCCATTCTTCAATTGGCGCCCCTGGCAGCGGGAGGGTTAATCCATCCCGGCTCCGTCGTCATCGATGCCAAATCGGGCGTGTCCGGCGCAGGTCGTAGTCCCGCGCTGGCGTACCATTTTCCTGAAGCCCATGAATCTCTCGAAGCCTATAAGATCGGCCGGCATCGTCACATTCCGGAGATCGAACAGGAATTGCGGTTCCTTGGATCGCGCTCGCGCCACAGTTCGAACATGTCCCCTCGAAAGGACAGCGCTTTCCAGGTGATGTTCACGCCACATCTGGTCCCGATGAACCGTGGCATTTTGAGCACGGCCTATTGCCGCCTGCAGGAACCGATGGAGCAAGAGCAGCTTCGCACCCTGTACCGTGACTTCTATAAAGGAGAGCGGTTTATCCGATTTGCCGAAGGCGACGCATCCCCCAACCCACGGCACGTGCGCGGTGCGAACTTCTGCGACCTCAATGTCTTTGTCGATAAGAGAGCTGGATGGGTTGTCACCGTGGCAGCATTGGATAATCTCATCAAGGGAGCCGCAGGACAAGCGCTTCAAGCGATGAATCTCATGCTGGGGTTTCCCGAAGAGATGGGGCTGACCGGAGCGGGAGTCTTTCCATGAACTGTATGCAGGTCCACTCATATCCCGGCATGGAATCATGAAAGCACTTCGTGGCGGTGTGACCGCTCCTCTCGGTTTTCTAGCAGCCGGCATTCACTGCGGAATTAAAAAACCCTCGATCCTTGACCTTGCGCTGATCGTCTCATCCGAGCCAGGTCCTATCGCGGGTGTGTTTACAAGCAACCGCCTCCCCGCCGCCCCCGTCATCCTCGATCGACTGCATCTGCGACGCGGTGTGGGACAGGCCATCATAGTGAATAGCGGCAATGCCAATGCCTGCACAGGTCCACAGGGATTGGCCGATGCCGAAGAAATGGCCAACCTCGTGGCTCGGCGTCTTCAGGCCGATACGCAGGCTATTTTTGTAGGCTCAACCGGCGTGATCGGACAACCCCTTCCGATAGCGCGCATTCGAGAAGGTATTCCCGCCATCATGTCCCGCGCGCGGCGAACCGGCGGACATGAGGCCGCGCGCGCGATCTTAACCACTGACCTGAAAACGAAAGAAGTTGCCGCCAGCGCACGTATCGGAGGTCGGACTGTCACGGTTGGAGGCATGGCCAAAGGGTCCGGGATGATTCATCCCGACATGGCGACGATGCTCGCCTACCTGACGACGGATGCGGCCATCGAACAGCCGGCGCTGCAGGCGGCATTGGTCGCAAGCGCGAATGCCTCTTTCAATTGCATTTCTGTCGATGGCGATACGAGCACCAACGACACCGTCCTCTGCCTGGCGAACGGCTTGGCCGGAAATGTTCCGATCCAAGCGGGATCTTCAGAGGCCAAGGCGTTTGAGCGACTGTTGCAGCACATCTGTTTCGCGCTCGCGATGAAAGTGTGCCTGGATGGAGAAGGCGTCACGAAAGTCGTCCAAATAGTCGTGACAGGGGCGAAAAGCGCTGAGGAGGCCAAGCAGATTGCCAAGACCATCGGCACGTCGAGTCTGGTCAAAACGGCCCTCTTCGGCGAAGACGCCAACTGGGGACGGATCATTGCCGCGCTCGGCCGGTCGGGAGTTGCGATCGAGCCCAATCGAGTGGCCTTGGCATTCGACAGGGTGCCTATCGTGAAGGCCGGCGTAGGACTCGGACCCTCTGCCGAACGGCAAATCAGCCGGATCGTGCGTCGGAGAGAATTCACTATTACTCTGGATCTTGGACTAGGATCAGCGGTCGCTCAGCTGTGGACCACCGATCTGTCCTATGACTACGTCAAAATCAACGCCTCCTATCGCTCCTGACCCCACCTTTTTGATGCCTATGCCAGAGGCGTTTTCACGTCCGCATCTTGCATTGGATGTCCCGCTGTGCTAACTTTCCAAGGCTTTACCATCGGTAGCTTTCTCTAAGCGCGCCTGCCATCGGCAGGCGAATTATCAAAATTCACATTGGCGTGTACGCACGCCACTTTGCTTGGGAATAAGGGGTAAGACCTCTCGCCTGTTGGCGCAGGCGCTCCGCAAGCTGAGGAAGGGGGGTGACGGTATGATCGCGATTCGAGAATTGCTGGAAGCGGGCGTCCACTTCGGGCATCAAACCAACCGCTGGAATCCGAAGATGAAGAAATTCATTTTTGGAGAACGCAACGGCATCTATATCATCGACTTGCAACAGACCGTCCAACGGTTTCAAGCCGCCTATGACTTCATTCGTGATTCAGTCGCGGCAGGCGAATCGGTGCTCTTTGTCGGAACCAAGCGTCAGGCGGTTGACATTGTCGAAGAAGAATCAAAACGATCCAAGATGTTTTATGTCAATCAACGCTGGCTAGGCGGCATGCTCACGAACTTCCAGACTATCCGCAAAAGCATCGACAAACTGAAGAAGTTCGAAAATGCGTTAACTGACGGGACGCATCAACGGCTGACCAAAAAAGAAGTCGGCCAAATGGAAAAAGAACGCATCAAGCTGGACAGGACGCTGTGCGGCATCAAGAATATGAATCGCCTTCCAGGCGCGGTCTTCGTCCTCGATACCCGCATCGAGCGGATTGCGGTACAGGAAGCCAACCGGTTGAGTATTCCCGTCATCGCCATCCTCGACACCAACTGCGACCCTGACGGAATCTCCTATCCCGTGCCCGGGAACGATGACGCGATTCGGTCGATCAAGCTGATTGTCTCACGCCTGGCCGATGCCTGTGTTGAAGGTTCCCATTTGCGGGCACAACAGGAAGAGAGAGAAAAGACGGAAGCCCTTCCGGTGGCTGATATGCGCGTCGCCCGCGGTGCAGCGGTCGAAAGCGTGCCGGCTACAGCCTGAGTATTGACGACAGGATTTTTTCTTCAGAAGAGGAGCGCGATTGGAATGGCAGGCAATAGCACACTGGTGAAAGAGCTTCGTGAAAAGACAGGCGCCGGCATCATGGACTGCCAGAATGCCTTGAAGGATTCCGGCAATGACGTCGAGAAGGCCATCGAGCACTTGCGGAAAAAAGGATTGGCCACTGCGCAAAAGAAAGCCGGGCGTGAAACGAATGAGGGCACCATCTCCGCATACATTCATCCCGGCAACCGCATCGGCGTACTAGTCGAGGTGAACTGCGAAACGGATTTTGTCGCGCGCAACGAGGAATTTCAGGCCTTCGTGAAAGATATCGCCTTGCAAATCGCGGCGTCCAAGCCGTCCTACGTCAAGCGGGAAGATATTCCCGCCGCAGTGATTGAGAAAGAAAAAATTATTTATCAGGCGCAGGCGAAGGAATTGGGCAAGCCCGAAGCGGCCTTAGGGAAGATTGTCGAGGGCAAGGTGGAACGGTTCTATCAGGAATCCTGCCTGTTGGAGCAACCGTACATTCGGGACGCGTCCGTCACGATTAAAGATCTCTTGACGCAGAAGATTGCCAAGATCGGCGAAAATATCGCCATTCGGCGTTTCACTCGCTACCAATTAGGGGTCGAATGACCGCTCCAAAATACCGGCGGATTTTGCTGAAAATAAGCGGTGAGCTGCTGGCCGGCGATCAGGGTTACGGAATTCATCCCAAGGTCCTGGATGACGTCTCCAACGAGATTGGTTCAGTGGTGGCTCTCGGCGTGGAGGTGGCCGTCGTCATCGGGGGAGGCAACATCTTTCGCGGCATTGCGGCCAGTGCCACCGGTATGGAGCGCGCCTCCGCAGACTACATGGGCATGCTGGCAACCATCCTGAACGCCCTCGCGTTGCAGAATGCCCTCGAGCGAAAAAGCATCACCACGCGCGTGCAATCGGCGATTGAAATGCGCCAACTGGCCGAAGGGTATATCCGACGCCGTGCGATTCGCCATCTCGAAAAAAAACGGGTCGTCATCTTCGCGGCCGGGACCGGCAATCCCTATTTCTCCACGGACACGGCGGCTGTCTTACGCGCGATGGAGATCGGCGCTGAAGTCGTCATGAAGGGGACGAAAGTCGACGGTATCTATGAGGCGGACCCCGTGACCCATCCGACCGCAAAGAAATTCACCGAATTGCCATTTCTCTCTATTTTGAATCAGAATCTGAAGGTCATGGATTCCACAGCCATCACGCTATGCATGGACAATAAACTGCCGTTGATCGTCTTCAATTTGAAAGAATCGGGAAATTTGATTCGCGTCGTGCAAGGCGATAAAATCGGAACATTGGTGACAGCCACCGGCCGTTAAGACGGTACTCTCATGCCTACTGCGACGAAACACAAAGCGACGGAACGGATGGACGCCGCCATGGACCACTTGAAGCGGGAACTCGGCGGCCTCCGGACAGGGCGCGCCTCTACCGCATTGCTGGATGGCATCAAAGTGGATTATTACGGCAATCAAACCCCGCTCAAACAAATCGCGAACGTGGCCGTTCCAGAAAGCCGCCTCATTACCGTCCAGCCTTGGGAGCCTCAACTCATCAAAGAAATCGAAAAGGCGATCACGGCAGCCGGGCTTGGCTTGAATCCGGCTAACGATGGCAAAATGATTCGTATTCCAGTCCCTCCGCTCAGCGAGGAACGTCGCAAGGATATCATCAAGCTAGCGAAGAAACACGGAGAAGACTCAAAGATCTCTCTGCGAACTATTCGTCGCGAGACAAACGACGAGCTCAAGCGTCTCCACAAAGAATCCACGCTGACGGAAGACGATCTGCGAAAGGCAGAGGCCGACATTCAGAAGTTAACGGATCAATACGTGCAAAAAGTCGATCAGATTCTTAAGAAAAAGGAAGAGGAGATTCTCGAAATCTGACCCCTCTGTGTCCAATCCACCTTTTCCACAGAGTCCTTCTTCTGCCGATTCCGTCGAACCCTCATCAGTCGCGATTATTGACGTTTCCGCACTAAGCCACAACCTGGACCAAGTCCGCCAACGGATACCAAAGGGGTGCGACATCCTCGCCGTCGTCAAGGCCGATGCCTACGGTCATGGCGATACCGCCATCGCGTCTGCGCTGGCCGGAATGGGCGTCCGTCGATTCGGTGTCGCGACCGTGGAAGAAGGCATACAACTGCGCCAGTCTGGTCTTCCACACCCCATGTTAGTGATGGGAGCGCTGAGACCTGAGCACAGCGCAGCCGTGATCTCCCATCGGCTCACCCCGATCATTCACGATCGCGACATCGCGGAACAATTCGCGAGGAAGATTCCCTCCTCGGCCCGCCCGTACCCGGTACACATAAAAGTTGACACAGGAATGGGACGCCTGGGCCTGTGCCCCGATGATGTCCTCCCGCTTCTTCAGTCTTCCCCATTTCAGGATACGCTGTCTGCTGAAGGGCTCATGACCCATCTCGCAGACGCAGATAGTGAAGACCCCGCCTTCACGACTCTTCAGATCGAACTGTTTCGCACACTCATCGGTCGATTGAAGACGTCCGGTATAGAAATTCCTCTCATCCACGCCGCGAATAGCGCAGCCATTTTGCTCCACCCGTCAGCACACTTTACGATGGTAAGGCCGGGAATCATGCTCTACGGCTACCATACAATCACGCATCCTGGCAGTCCTCCTGACCTTCAACCCATTCTCAGTCTTGTGACCCGTGTCGTGCAGGTGCGGGCGCTCGCTCCAGGAGAAAGCGTGAGCTATAACCGCGTCTTTACCGCTTGCCGTCCCTCCCGGATTGCAGTCCTCCAAATCGGCTATGCAGACGGCTATAGTCGATTGCTCTCTAATCGTGGGGCGGTGCTCATCAGAGGCCGCCGTGCACCAATCGTCGGACGAATTTGCATGGATATGACGATGGCGGACGTGACCGACATCCCGAACGTGATGCCGGATGATGAAGCGGTCTTGATTGGACAGCAAGGCGGATTGCGCATCACGGCGGCACATCTCGCGGCCTGGTCTCAGACGATTCCTTACGAGGTGCTGTGTGCGATTGGTCCCCGCGTGCGGCGAGTGTACCCCAGTCCAACTACATAATCGCTGATTGTTCGATCGGTGGCCGTCACTTATAATCACGGAAGCGCCTCACGTCTGTGCACATCAATCCATGGTTGCACCAACCGTTGCCTTTCGAGAGACCGTCATCGGCGCCGTCCTGATCGTTCAGGAATTTACCCTGCTCTGCATACAGGCCATCGCAGGAATAGCCGCGTCGCGCCGTTACATCCCTGAGATTACCTTGCAGATCGAGCGCGTCGGCGTCGGCTCGCTCTTCATCGTCATCCTCACCGGACTGTTCACCGGCATGGTGCTGACGCTTCAGGGAGCCATTCAACTGGAACCCTATGGCGCAACGATTTACGTCTCACGTCTGGTCAGTACTTCGGTCGTTCGCGAGCTCGGGCCCGTCCTAGCCGCGTTGATGATCGCAGGGCGCGTGGGCACCGGCATCGCTTCCGAACTGGCCTCGATGCAGGTGACGGAACAGATCGATGCGATGCGTGCCGAAGGGACTGATCCGATTCTGAAACTTGTCACCACCCGCCTGATTGCATGCGTCCTGATGATCCCAATACTGACGATCTTGGCCGACGGCGTTGCGATGGTCGGCGGCTGGTTAATCGCCACAGTGACGCTTAGCATCGATTCATATTTCTATTGGACCTGGGCGCTGGAAGCGCTGCTTCCCCGCGATCTGGTTCTCGGCTTGCTGAAACCGGTGGTGTTCGGATTTCTCATCGCCATGGTCGGCTGCTATGCCGGATTGCGAACCACCGGAGGAACCGTCGGGGTCGGCCTCTCCACCACTCAATCCATGGTGTCATCATCGATCCTCGTCCTCGGGGCCGACTTCCTGCTCACAAAACTATCCATGGTGTGGTCATGAGCATCCTGCTGGAGCTTGACGGTGTCACATTAGCGCTGGGTGGCCGCGAAGTCCTCCACGACGTATCGTTTCGCGTTCAGCGAGGTGAAACAAAAGTCATTCTCGGGGCCAGTGGATCAGGCAAGAGCACGATTCTGAAGTTGATACTCGGTTTGATCCGCCCGGATCGTGGATCGATTCGCATCAACGGACGAGACATCACCCAACTCGACGAGCGCGAGCTGCAACACTGCTGCCGTGAACACATGGCGATGGTCTTTCAAAATGCCGCCTTGTTCGATTCGTTGACGGTCCGTGAGAACGTCGGCTACCGCCTACGGGAACGTGGCACGAGGTCCGGCGACGAGATCGAGAAGATCGTCGAGGAAAGTTTGCGCTTTGTCGGGCTCGATGATGTGCTGGAGAAGATGCCAGCCGAATTGAGCGGCGGCATGAGAAAGCGCGTCGGCATCGCCCGCGCATTGGCCAGCGGCGCAGAGGTGATTCTCTATGACGAACCGACCGCCGGCCTGGACCCGATCAATACCTGCTTGATTACACGGCTAATCCTCAAATTGAAAGCCCAACATGTGACCCAAATCGTCGTAACCCATGACCTTGAGACCGCCGACAGTGTGGCGGAGAGCATTCTCATGATCCAACGAGGTCGCGTGATATTTGAAGGGACCTCACAAGAGATGAAGCAGTCTCACGACCAGGAAGTCCGCTTCTTCATCGATCCCGGCTGTCGCTTCGATCATGAGCACGAGGCGACCGTGCTGCCACGGCCTGTCATACCACCCTGAACGAGGAGCGATGAATGCCACGATACGGGCAACTGAAATGGTCCCAAGTCAAGATCGGCCTCGTGGTGTCCGTGGCCTTAGTCATGATGATCATCGCCATTATGAATATGAGCCATGGCCTCCCTTTCATCAGCCGCCAGGCAGAACTTCGAGCCCTGGTGAACCATACTCAAGGATTGAAGGTCGGGGGCCCCGTTCGATTGAACGGAGTCGATGTCGGCAATGTCCGCGCGATCGGCCTTGCCAATGACTCAAACGCCGTCGAGATCGTCTTTTCCATACAACACTCGGTGGTCGGCCATCTGCATGACGACGCCGCGGTCACCATCCGGGCATTAGGCTTGCTGGGTGATAAATATCTTGACGTGTCCCCCGGTTCTCCCTCGAAGCCATCACTGCCATTGAACCAGATACTCCATGGCCACGCCGAGGCCGATTTCACCGGATTGGCATCGGGCGCTGAAAATACGCTTGAGCGGCTGAATACAGCGATCGGCGACTTCCAGCACATTCTTAGCAAGGTCAGCGAAGGCCAAGGCACGGCAGGCAAACTGCTCAGCGATGCCGGTCTGTACGAACGTTCGCAGCGCGTGATGGAAAAACTTGAGACCGTGTCAGACAAGAGCATCGGCATCTTGAGCAAGGTCGAGCGCGGTGAAGGCACGCTGGGTCAGTTGGTCTCGAACGAGGATTTCTACCGGCGCGCCAACCAGGCCTTGAACGACCTGTCGCAGCTTGCGAGCCGGTTGAACAACCAAAACGGCACGCTAGCCAAGCTCTCCGATCCCACGCTCTATCGACGTCTTGATGATCTCACCACACGCGGAGAACAACTGCTGAGCAAGATTCAAAACGGAGAAGGGACGATCGGCAAACTCGTCAACCAGGACGAATTGTACACTCGTAGCGATAAACTGCTCACCGAACTGGAGACCTTAGTAGCAGATGTGAAGCAGCATCCGGCGAAGTATTTTAAATTGTCGTTGTTTTGATAGAGAAATGAGTTGCGTGGTCAAAGCACTGCTTTCGTAGTGGTTAATTCCGAACGACGATGCCCTGCGATAAGTAAACATCCGTCCGCCTACATCACGCTGACACTTTCCGTGGCGGGTAATTTGATCGGCTTGCTGCAGCCGCCTGACTTTCACAGAACCGTTACAGTCGATGAAAATGAATCGTTTTGTCATGCTGTTATATGGGCATCTTAAGTAAGAAATCTCTTGCGGCCTTTCTGCATCTTTAGACTGGCTTGGCCTTATGCCAAATCTGTGGCTCAGTGGGATGTGTTCCTATAAGTCGCGCTGGGTCGATAAAAGCGTACAGTTCTTGAAACCAAGCGATCTTTTTACCACCAGCGCCAGATTGCGCCTGTGCCGTCACATACGAATAGAGGTCCGCAACTTCGAGCAATCTTGGTTTTGGTTTATCTTCGATCATTGGTTCAAATGTATATGGGGCCGATCAGGGTCGAGGTCCATCGATACGGCTCGCGTATAATGCGCCTGACGCTTCTGGTTACCCCAAGGGATCATAGTGGAATCAGGATCAATCCACACCCGCACGCCTTTGCCATATTCAAGAGTGAGGCGAGGAAAGATAGCTTGATATGCCAATATTGCAATACCTTTGTCGCTCAGAGAAATGCGAGGGGCTCCATCTAATGCCGGCGCTGTGGGCCAGCTTGTCGGAAAAATTGAAACGAGCGGGCGGTGAACGATTTTCTTTAGGTCCCGACAAAGATTGAACACCATTGCATTTATCTGGGCGGCCTCCAGATGAGCCCAGGCAGTTCCCCGACGGCCATCGGGGTGGAACATTTTACTGCAGTGCAGAGTCACGTCAGACGATACACCAACTGATTCCTTTGCTTGTTGAAGCGTCATCTCGGCCTCGACTACTTTTTCTATAGAGACGATCAAGGCGCCGCACACAATAACGTTGGCCTTGATGCTTTCGTCAACATATGTCCACGGCGGATTACTAGGTTGTTGATAGTCCATATCTCTCGTGAGAGCTTAAAATCCTTCACGTCTATTGGTGTGTTGGCTTAGTGTAGGAGTTTCGTAAATCGCTGGTCGTTAGCTGACGGACTTCACGTCTTCAATTTCCGCTTCAACCGCTTCTCCACGCTGGCCGTTTTCCCTGACAGCCGGCCTTTATGACCTTTACGGTAGTCAATCTTGATCGTGCAGGAGACGCGGCTGCAGTCTTTCCTCATTCGCTCATAGCATTGGCGGACAACATCCATCACGTCGTCCCACTCCCCTTCTAGGACCGTGCCCATGGGATTGAGCCGATAGTCCACGCCGCTCTTGTCGATGATGTCTAATGATCTGGAAACGTACTTGCCGACGCTTTCGCCTTTGCCCAATGGAGACATACTGAACTCAAGCAGAACCATGGTCACTCCTTAACAAAATGAAGGTGATGATGATTAGTGATTTGGAGATTGAATTCCTATTATCGCCAGATCGCCGAATTTCTCACTGTTTTACGCGTGCCTGCTGCCACGCCTGCGGATAGGTAATTGAGGCCGATATTTTGAATCCCTCGACCGCCTCGCGCAGTTGTGCACGCCGGCGTTCGTCATCAGCTTCTGTCGATTGGACCTCCTCCCGAAGCTTCCTCAGCCAGTCTACGAACGACTGAAACTCTTCATCGAAGACCGTTTCGAGATCTTGGCGGAGGCGGCTTGCCAGGGCCGGTGCCACACCGCTGGTACTGACCGCGAGGCGAAGATGACCACGATTGATCAGAGCCGGCATCATGCAGGTGGACAACTCCGGCTGATCCGTAGAGCAGAGTAAAAACCGCTCTTTTTGAGCCAATTCGTACAGCGATTTCGCATACTCTCGATCCCCATTCAGCGTATTGATGACGAGCATCGCACCTTCCACATCGGGCGCTCGAAATGTTCTGACGCGATGAATGATTTTCCCGGATGCCGTCAGTCGACGCAGCGCATCGTTCAGGGTGGGATGGATGACCGTCACCTTCGCCCCCGCATCGAGCAACCGCTGGGCTTTGTCGGCCGCTTCGTCATCTCCTCCAAGCACCAGGCACGGACGCCCCTTCACATCAATCGAAACTTGAAATCCAGGATTCGTTGCCATTGTTTCCCTCTCAAGAACAGCAGGCCGTATCATACAGCACCTCGATTTTCCACGTAAACGCTCTTTCCAAACGGGCCCGGTCTCCCTGTATAATACCGGGCGCTTACGACCGGTTCGATTGGATGGTTGAAACAAGAGGTGGGCATGACACAGAAGACAGTTCGGACGCTCGGTATGGCGGGAGGTATTATTCTACTCGCCGGAGTCGCGGCATGGATGGGGTTAGCGCATGGATGTGAACAGTCTCAAGGCAGCGGGGTCATTGCCGGACACGTGACGATTGATCCTCAACTGGCCTCCAAAGTCAGTCCCACGGATGTCCTCTTTGTCATCGTGAGACGCCCTGGGAGTGCCCCCCGTCCGCTCGCCGCCAAGCGAATCGACAATCCTCAGTTCCCTGTGGCGTTTGAGATCACGAATAAGGATATGATGATCGAAGGATCGGAACTGAGGGGAATGGTCGATGTCATTGCCCGTCTGGACAAGGATGGGATGGCCGGTCCGGCGCAACCAGGGGATTTAGAAGGTCGGTTTGAAAAGAATCCGACGCTGCCGGGATCCACGAATGTGGAGATTGTCATTAATAAAGCACTCTAGCCGTCAGCCGGATCCGCGTCCAACTCCATGTTCCAATAGAGATAGTCCCGCCAACTTTCTGGCGCATTCCTAATCCCTATAGTAATGGTGATGACCGGATTCCAGCGCGGCTTGACCGGTTTTCTGGCCAGTCGCATGTTCGCTTCGTCCGGGGTTCGTCCGCTTTTCCGATTATTGCAACGCCAACAGGCCGTGACGATATTTTCCCACGTCTTTTTGCCACCCTTGGCGATGGGGACGACGTGATCGAAGGTCAGATCTTCGGTCTTAAACTTGTGATTGCAATACTGGCAGGCGTAGCCGTCTCTGGTGAAGATATTGATCCGTGAAAACTTGACCGCTCGATGGCTGTCTTTGAGTTTGACCATCTTGAGCAACCGCATGACTGCCGGCAGTTTGATGGAGATAGAGATGCCATGAATCTCGCGATCATAGACCTCCAACACCTCGACCTTGCCTTGCCACAACAGCGTGATAGCTTTTTGCCAATGCAGCACCCTCAACGGCTCGTAGGTCGAATTCAAGAGTAAGGTCAGTTCCATATCCCCTCTCTCCTAAGCCTAGCATAGCGGCGCCTCCGCCACGACACGTCTCAGTACATATGCCATATTTATCCCATAAATTCAAATCCTTGGGGCTAGCGACAGCGGCCTGGGCCTTGAAGCCGCCGATTATTCTCAGTACACTGGCTATTCGCTTTTTCTGGAGTCTCTGGTGAAAATCGTCCCTGTAGCCACATTGGCGGATGTTCCGCCGGGAACATGCCGTTCAGTCGAGGCAGATGGAATGGGTGTGGCGATCTGTAATGTTGGCGGAACGGTATATATCGTTGATAACACCTGCCCTCATGCCGGCGGCCCACTGGGCGAAGGGTCATTGGACGGGGAGCTCATCGAATGTCCGTGGCATGGCTGGCGTTACAATGTGCGGACCGGCGAACGACCGGAGAACCCTGAGATCACGGTGAGTTGTTTTCACGTTCACGTGGAAAACGACGTCATCCACGTGCTTCTACCGGATTAGGCAAACGGGGTCATTCAGTAGGCAACCCACACCTTACATTGGTTGGTTTCCGGTCTCCTCTGACGGCATCAGAGTTGACGCCGGGATGGTTAAGGGAACGACCGTCCGCTTCGCGACATCGACGCGCCAAAGATAGTTTCGCTCGAACCATTCCACAGTGACCTGCTCCCGAATCGAGACTCGCACCAGATAGGTGCCTAACGGTTCACGTTCCACTCGCCATTCTCTGAGATTCACTCCGCGCCCTTTGTCCGACAGCCCCTTAACCCTCTCGGTGATCGCTTGCCTGATCGTCGGCGACTGCTGAGCGCGATGGGTTTGCACCAAAGCCATGGCCTCGGCGGCTTCAGGATCGGACATAGGATCGAGAAACGAAGGCCTCAAGATGACGTAGGCAATCGCGCCGACAGCAAGCAGTCCATAGACCCCGTAATGGATGATCTTAACCCACGGTAAGGATGTCGTCTCGGCCGGCATAAAGAGAGTTTAGCGACGGGCTACGCCGCTTCCGTTCGAGACATGGCTAGAGGAGGATTGACTCGGAACGGAATCTGAAGCAAATCTCATAAATGAGCATAGCCCTGGTCCTGGACGAGTGTCAACGTGCGCGCCTTCACCAGGCCATGGTCCTTGACAAGGCGGCAATCCCCTATGGTACAAGTACCCCTCGCACAACCTATACATACAGCATAACGTTTTATGAAATTTTTCTTTTACGCAGATAACTTAAACCCGACGCAATTCAAACGCCGCGCCCCTGAACATCAGTTCCTCGCCAAGGCGTATCTCCCCGACCATGCCATACACTTTTGCCGATGGTCCTCCCAATGGAGGTCCGGGCTCGCCAGTGTAAGCCCGTCTCCTGGCGAACGAGTCTGGGGGATCATGGCCGACGTCACCGACGAAGACCTGAAGATTCTGGATACGTTCGAAGACGAGGTGCCGCCGAACGCCTATCGTCACGTTCAAGTGACCGTCATCAAAGAAGATGGCGAAAAAGAACTGGTCACCACGCATATCGCGGCACCGATCGGCAAGTTTAAACCCAAGGAGCATTACCTTGAGTGGGTGATCAAAGGCATCTCGCATTGGAAGTTGCCGGAGGAGTGCTTGGAGACCTGGAAGTCATTCACGCCCAAATAGCCTTCAGCAGTCAGCCGTTAGCCTTCAGCTTTCCGAGAAGAAGCTGATTGCTGAGAGCTGACGGCTGAAAGCTTCTTTACCCAATTAAGGAGACACGATGCCGAAGCCGAAATATCATATTCTGGTGTGCACAAATTCCCGACCCCCGGGCCACCCTAAACCCTCTTGTGGCGCAGCCGGCTCCGCCGGTCTTCTCCAGGCATTTAACATGGGCCTGATGGAACGAGGCATTATGCCGGACAACGTGCTCGTGACGAGTTCGGCCTGTTTAGGGCCATGCGAACAAGGACCGACAGTCGTGGTATATCCCGACGCCACATGGTACTCGCAAGTAAAGGAAGCGGACGTTCCCGCCATCCTCGACGAGCACATCGGCAAAGGCACCCCGGTTGAACGACTCAAGCCAAATTCCGTATGGGGGTGACGGTGCTGAAGCACCAGTCTCATCGGTCCGGCCATACACATGAGGAGCACAAAGCCCATGCCCCTCGCAGTGCGACTTGCGTGGTGATTACGTGCAGCGATACCCGCAATCCTCAAACCGATACCAGCGGCCAATTGATGATGCGCCTGTTGAAAGAGCACGGCCATGAAGTAGCCGGTTACCATGTGATCAAGGATGAGCCAACCTACATCCGAAGGTTGATCGAGGAGGCAACGGCCGATGAAGCCGTCCAGGCCATTCTCGTGAACGGTGGTACTGGCATTTCAAGTCGGGATTCGACGTTCGAAGCTGTCGATGGCATGTTGGAAAAACGGTTGGTCGGCTTCGGCGAGATCTTCCGCTATCTGACGTATAAGGATATCGGCTCGTCGGCCATCATGACCAGAGCCACGGCCGGGGTCTTCCGCGGACGCATTGTTTTCTCCACACCCGGCTCAGAAGGCGCTGTCCGTCTCGCCATGGAGTCACTCATCCTGCCGGAACTGGGTCACATCGTTCAGCAGCTCAATAAATAAGCCGACCGATCCTACCCTATTCACGGGTGCTCAAAAAGGGGTCACGATAACACCCGCCCACCCCAGGTGCGCCGTGACGCACACTTTCCCCGAGCAAGGCCGCAGAGAGAGGCAACCGGAGACGTACCCTCAGGGGTACGTTGAGGATTGTTTCGACCCGAGAACGAAGCTGGCGACCTTTTTCAGCGCCCGATTTAATCCTGAGAGATTTTTGGTTCTGATACCCGCTTGAAATACACCAAGAGATCGCGCACCGATACCACACCGACTAGCTTGCCGCTTTCCGTGACGCCCAGATGCCGGACACCGAGGTCTCCCATCATGTCATGCGCGTCTTGAATCGTCCGGACAGACTCAATGGTAGCGATGGGGCTTGTCATAATCGTATGCACCGCAGTTTTGGCGAGATCACTGCCTTCTGCAACAGCGCGTCTGACGACATCGGTATCGGTGATGATGCCGACCAGATCGTTATTTTTTTCGACCAACAAGGAGCTCACTTTCTCATCACGCATGCGCTTGGCCGCATCCTTGACAGACACATCGTGCCGAACGTTCTTCAATTCTTTTTGCATGACCTGGACTAGTGTGGACATATCTGCTCCTTATTTCTGAGCTGTCAGCCGTCAGCTGTCAGCTCTCAGTTTTCAGCTCTGAGTCCTTTTTCCGGAAGGCTGATTGCTGACCGCTGAGGGCTGACGGCTTCTTCATCAAAACCTCAATG
>JBDUAJ010000195.1:0-4914 GCA_040004695.1 Nitrospirales bacterium
ACCTTGAGGGCGCTCGACGCCGCATCGAAGAGAAAATCAAAGAGCTCGTGCCGGGACAGGTGTTAGAAGTCATCTCCGATGATGAAGGGATTAAGCAAGACATGCCGGCATGGTGCTCGACGACCGGTCATGAGATGGTGGGGTTGGAGGAAGAAGGGGCAGCTCCCAAGCTGATCTACAAGGCGTTTGTAAAAAAGACCGTGCGCTAACCTCCGTTATTTCACGCAGCTACGCAGCCGGATACTCTCAAAGTATCCGGCTTCTTTTTTTTAGCTTATTCAGAGCTTATCCCAGCTCAGATCAACAGATTCTCATCAGGTTTATCCACAACATATTGGACCAGTTCGTGTGTCGCTATCCTGTATCTTGTATTTTTTCTTGACAAGGCCAATTCTCGCTGATAGGAGGACGCCATTACTGTGGAGGATCAATCTTGAACCCTACCCAAGTAACAGGTTGTCTACTACCCCCTCTCAGTCCCCTGCTATTCAGCAGAGTTTTTATCTCAAGAAGCCGTTCACTCATCCATCCTTTTTCAGGAGGTTGACACGTGAGGGTAAGAACTTTCCATGTCGGCCATTCACAGCACATAGGCCCATCTGTTCTCATCGGGACAGAGACCGTCCAGTTTGAGCCGATCATCGAAGACGGTATCTATCACGGCATGCTCGTGCAGTCCCCGCTCGAGCGAGTCGCGCTGTTTAATTGGAAGCGGATTCATTTTACCCTATCTGATATCACCCGCCTCCGGCAGGCGCGGACCCGATTTCAAGCCAGACGCGCTGTCTTATATATGTCAGCAGACATTCAAATCCCAAGCTCGTTCATGCTGTTGGCCAGCCTCTCGAAAATTGCCATTGTGCGGGAAGAACCAGTCACCATGTAAGGGCGCTGTTCTGCACTCATGCAAGGGGGGAAAGATGTCAGGACCATTCACGTTCAAATATCTCCATCTGTTTCTTCGAGAACAATCAGCCGGAGCGTTCATTCTTTCTCGCAACGGCACCTCTGCGGATTTTGTCGGAGCCAGCCCTGACGATTTAGCGGCCGTGATTCGGCGGACGGCGAGAGACTCCGAATACCGGTATTTTTGGTTTGCCACGACCTCGACATCCGAACAGGCCTATGCGCTTGAGCACGGCTGGTATCACCGGTATCGTCCGACCGATAACACGATATCGCCTATCCCATACCCTGGTGTCGATTGGCATTGCACCATTGAAGGATGTGCTGCCTGCGCCCTAGCCGGGGTCAAAATGACCGTTTAATTAGTTCTGCCGTCTGCCGAGAAAGCCGCGCGTCATCGCCTTGACTTCACCTTCTGATGTCATTACGGTACCCCGCGGTGTTCATCTGGCCCGCCGCATGCTCGGACTCCTATGCCATCCATCGCCAATAAGCCCTTGTTAGTGGACAATTGCGGGCAGCTCCTGACGCTGCGGGGCGATCACGGCCCACGTCGGGGCCGCGAGATGAGGGAAGTAAGTTCAATTCGAAATGGGGCGGTGTTAATTCGAAATGGTGTGATCTCCGCCGTCGGACCGGCATCCCGCATTCGCAAGGATCCGCAGGCGCGAGGTGCGAGGACGCTGGATGCTCAAGGCCGTGTGGTCATGCCCGGGTTTGTCGACTCACATACGCACGCCTTATTTGCGGGATCCCGTGTCGGCGAATATGTGGCCCGCATTCAGGGGGCGACCTATGAGGACATCGCCAGAGCGGGCGGCGGAATTCAAGCAAGCGCAAAACATACGCGAGCGACTCGACTCACAACCCTGGTAGACCATCTCTGCCGAGCGGCGCAACAATTTCTCGAATATGGGACGACCACCATTGAGGTCAAAAGCGGGTATGGACTTGACCTCAGCCAGGAAGTCAAAATGCTCAAGGCGATTCGGGCGGCGGCCGGTCGTGTCGACCTGGATGTGGTCCCGACCTTGTTGATTCATGATCTGCCGAATCGATTCAAAGCTAAGCGCTCAGCGTTTCTCCAGCGGGTCATATGGGACTTAATCCCACACGTTGCCCGAGCAGGCCTGGCGGAGTTTTGCGATCTCTTTTGCGATCGTGGTTACTTCTCGGTGTCTGAAACAAAACAGGTGTTGAACGCCGCCTCGCGCGCCGGACTCTCCTTGAAACTGCATAGCGAGCAGTTCACACATTCAGGTTCAGCCTCTGCCGGGGCCCTTCTGGGTGCAGTGTCACTGGATCATCTCGATTATGTAAAGGCGGCTGATATCCGCCGGATGAAAAAGAGCGGAACGATTGCGACGCTTCTGCCGGGAACGACTCTACACCTCGGTGACGCACGCTATCCGCCGGCCAGACAACTCATTGACGACGGTGTCCCGGTGGCAGTGGCGACTAATTTTAACCCGGGCAGTTCTCCATGTCTGAATATGCAACTCATGCTGTCCTTGGCGTGTTCATGCATGCACATGAGTCCGGAAGAAGCGATCGTCGCCGCCACGATCAATGGCGCGCATGCCGTGAAGCGGGGTGAGCGAACGGGCTCACTAGAGGTGGGAAAGCAAGGCGACCTCGTCATGATGGATGTATCCGATTATCGAGAAATTCCTTACTTCTTCGGAATGAATCATTGCGTGCACGTCGTCAAAAATGGACGCGTCGTATGGTCGAAAGGTCACGCGTAGCCATATGGAACAATTAGTTCAGTGTATCCCCAATTTCAGCGAGGGGCGTCAGACGGATACCGTGCGTGCGCTGGTGGCTGCGATTCGAGCGGTACAGGGCGTCTTTCTCCTGGACGAAGAAATGGACGCGGACCATCATCGCTCTGTCCTGACGTTTGCCGGCGCTCCGGATGCCGTCTCTGAAGCGGCGTTTCAGTGCGCACGCATCGCGACGGACCTCATCGATCTCCGACAACACCAGGGCGGACATCCCCGCATCGGCGCGACGGATGTGATTCCGTTTGTACCCATCCGTGGCCTCACCATGGAAGATTGTGTGGACTTGGCCATGCGCCTGGGAGAACGGATAGGACGAGAGCTCCATATTCCGGTGTTCCTCTATGAGCGTGCGGCGTCGCGTGTTGAGCGGACCAACCTGGAAGCGATTCGACGCGGCGGCCTCGAAGGCCTGGCGGCCCGAATGGGAACAGAGGCCACATGGGCACCTGACTTCGGTCCGTCACAGCTCCATCCGTCTGCGGGAGGAACTGTCGTGGGTGCTCGTCCTCCGCTGATCGCATACAATGTGAATCTCCGCACGAACGACATCGGGATCGCAAAAAGTATTGCCAAAACGGTTCGCTTTTCGAGCGGCGGACTTCCCTATGTCAAAGCGATCGGAGTCGAATTGGCCAGCTGTCGTCTTGTTCAAGTCTCCATGAACCTGACGAATTATGAAGTCACGCCGATTCATGTGGCGTTTGAAGCCGTCCGACACCAGGCGGAGCAGCGCGGGGTCCAGATAGCGGACAGTGAAGTCATTGGCCTGATTCCTCAGCAAGCCCTGATCCATGCAGCTGAGGCTAGCTTAAAACTGGAGCGCTTCGAGCAGTCCCAGGTATTGGAGAGCCGACTTGAAATGGTCATGGGTCGAGACGTTGAGGCATTGGGACAACACCCTGGCGATCACTCTCTAGATCTCGGTGAATCCGTTTCTTTGTTTCTGGAGGCCGTGTCCAACGGCACGCCGACACCGGGCGGAGGAAGTGTGGCCGCACTTGCAGGGGCGCTCGCTGCCTCGCTTGGCGTCATGGCCTGTCGGATCGGGCCGCCTTCGCAGAAAGCCGGATCATTGGAGAGAAGTAGTGGATCTGAACCATCAAGAGAGCTGGAAGCTAGCGAGCATCGCCTTCAATCGCTGGCTTCAGAGCTCAAAGAATTGGTGCAGGCGGATGCTGATGCGTATGCAGGTGTTGTTCAGGCCTATCGCATTGTCAAGAATGATCCTGGACGCGCGACAGCTATTTCAGAAAATCTGCGGACAGCGACACTCGTTCCATTAAAAACCGCCGAACTGGCCAACAATGTGGCAACACTCTTACGGTGGTTGCGGGAGAAGACGAAGCCGTCCGTATCGTCAGATTTAAAGGTCGGCCTGTTGATGGCGTTGGCAGCGATCGAAGGTGGACTCGAAAACGTCAACACAAATGTAAAACAATCTAAGAATCAATTACTTGACAGTGAAATTGCCGATCGTATTCACATCATTGAACAAAGCCTTGTAGAACACAAAAAGCTATGCTAAACTCCTCGTTCTCAACCGCGGCGCACCGTATCAGAAGGAAATAGTGTAGCTCTATGGAAATCAAAGTCTTTAATAACAATGTTGAAAAGGCGCTTAAGGTCGCCAAAAAGAAGCTTGCCGGGGAAGGCCTGTTTCGGGAACTGAAACGCCGCCGGTTTTATGAGAAGCCGAGTGTCCGGAAAAAGGCCAAGCAGCGTGAAGCTCAGCGCCGCCGTCAGAAATGGCTTGCGAAACGGAAGATGGAGTAAGCATTCCCGCCCGATCTCTTCTAGCCTGTCTCATCTCTTCAATTTCACCTAGTTTTTATGCGGGAAGAAGAAATTCATGCCGCCCTGCGTATCCTTCGCCGCGAAGTCCGGCAATGGCAAGAGCCCGTCGTCGGGATGGTTGTCAAAGAATCGCGCGATCCATTTCGGATTCTCATCGCATGTGTCCTCAGCTTGAGGACCAAAGATCGAACGACAGCGGAGGCTAGCCATCGCTTGTTTGCGCTCGCCTTCGATCCAGCATCCATGCTGAAGCTTCCCCTTCCGAAGGTCCAAGCAGCCATTTATCCAGTCGGGTTCTTCCGTACAAAGGCCAAACAGATTCATGGGATGTGTGCACGTATCTTGAATGCCTACGATGGGAGTGTTCCGGATTCAATCGATGAACTGCTGACCTTGCCCGGCGTGGGAAGAAAGACGGCCAATTTGG
>JBDUAJ010000035.1:0-16601 GCA_040004695.1 Nitrospirales bacterium
AAATCTGGGGAGCGCGTCTGGGAAATGCCGCTCTGGGATGACTACTTCGAGCAGTTGAAGAGCGACGTGGCGGACATGCGGAACATCGGAGGCCGTGGGGGTGGGATGATTACCGCCGCCCTTTTCCTCAGTAAGTTCGTGGGTGACTGCCCATGGGTACATCTCGACATTGCAAGCACGGATTGGAGCGACCGGGAACGCGCCTATATCTCCAAAGGTCCGACCGCTATTGGGACGCGATTGTTGATCCAGTACCTGATCGATGAGGCAACCGGGGTTGCGCGATGAACGTTCCTTCTTTGCGTAGCACTCAGCACTCAGTCAGACCCGGCCGGCTCACCAACTCGCCGGCGCGCCCAGACGTGGCATCACTTATTCGTGGCGCCGGGCGCCCCAGCACTGAAGCGGAGTCCCGTCGATGACGACACTCCGCGACAAAGTCGGCCAACTTTTCATGCTCGGATTCGATGGTCCGACTGTGTCTAAGGACATGATGAAATTGATTGACGACTATCGGCCAGGGGGATTCATTGTCTTCAAACGCAACCTTGAGTCGGCTAACCAAATCGTGAAGCTGACCAACAAGCTTCAGACACATGCCAAGGATTCGCCATACTTGATCGCGATCGACCAGGAAGGCGGCCGCGTCTCCCGATTGCCGGACGGGTTTACCATCTTCCCGCCATGTGCCGCCCTAGAATTTGCCTCGGATTCCAGGCTCGCCTATGAAGTTGCCGCCACCACCGCCGCAGAACTCAAGACGGTAGGGATCAATATGAACATGGCGCCCGTCTTAGATATCAACACCAATGCCGCCAATCCCATTATCGGCGACCGCGCCTTCAGCGCGAAACCGGCGACGGTGTGCGAGCTCGGCCTGGCCACCATTGCGGGACTGCAGGACAACAAGGTGGTCGCGTGCGGCAAACACTTTCCCGGTCATGGCGACACGACCAAGGATTCGCATCTGGAGTTGCCCGTGGTGGCCTCTTCGTTCGAGCGGATGCATGACATGGAGCTACGCCCCTTCCGCCACGCCATCGACAATGAACTGGCCACCATCATGACGGCTCATGTGTCGTACCCCAAGATCGACCCGCAGTTTCCAGCGACACTGTCCTATATCATCCTGACCGATTTGTTGAGAGATCAATTGCACTTCAAGGGCGTTGTCGTGACGGACGATTTGGAGATGCGGGCGATCATCGATCACTATGGCATCGAGGAAGCCTCGCTGATGGCCTTCCAAGCCGGGGCGGACATTTTATTGATCTGCAAAGAAAGAGAACGGCAGGTGGCTGCAATGGAGGCGATCTATCGGGCGGCGAAAGACGGAAAAATTTCGGAGTCGAGATTGGACGCATCTCTCCGCCGCATTGCGCGTGTGAAAGAGCGGTTCCTGACTCCCTATGTGGCGGCCGATCCGGTGGCCGCGAAGTCCATCGTCGGCTGCTCACGACACCAGACGCTGGTTGACACTGTCCGCAAGACCGACGAACGGCGCCTGAAAGCGACGGTGTGACGGCTAAGCCGGTCAGCAAAAAAGACCTGTGGGGCTGGGCCCTGTATGATTTCGCCAATTCGTCGTTTACCACCCTCATTGTTACAGTCGCCTACAGCGTCTACTTTGTCCAAGTCGTCGCGCGGCCATTCGGAACAACCGGACACGAAGCCACCCCCGAACGATTGTGGTTTTGGGGCTATGCGGCTTCCATGTTGGTCGTGGCCGTGCTATCCCCTGTGCTGGGAGCCATTGCGGACGCGCGCGCGATCAAGCGACGTTTTCTTATCGGCTTCACGCTTCTGTGCGTCGTCTTCACGGCCCTACTCTCGCTGGTGAACGAAGGAGACGTCTGGCAGGGATTGCTCTTCTTCGGTATCGCGAACATTGCCTTCGATTTGGGATTCGTGTTTTGCAGCGCCTTCCTCGTCGAGATTTCGACACCTGAGAATATCGGACGCATCTCCGGCTATGGCTGGGGGCTTGGCTATGTCGGTGGATTGCTCTCCCTCGCCTTGGCCTACCCCTTGATCAGCGGCGGCTTTGCTGAAGAGAACTTGCCGTACTACCGCCTAAGTTTTGCAGTCACTGCGGTCTTTTTCCTGCTCGCGGCCTTGCCGACCTTCTTCTGGCTTCAGGAGCGTGCCACCCCACACACGCGTCATCCCCAGCAGTCGGTTTGGCGGCAGGCATTCTCGCAGCTGGCTTCGACCGCGAAGCACATGGGACGGTACCGTGACTTGGGCATCTACTTCATCGCCTATTTGATCTATACGGATGCCATCAATACGGTGATCGTCGCGTCCGCGATCTTTGCAAACAAAGTCCTGGACTTTTCACCAGGCGATCTGATTATCTACTTTCTCATTACGCAAATTACTGCAGGGCTCGGCGCCGTCGGATTCGGGCAGCTGGCCGATCGCATCGGAGCGAAACATACCATCACCATTACGTTGCTCCTCTGGATCGCCCTGGCCATCGCCGCAAGTGCCGTACAGACTCACGCTCAATTTTATGCGATCGGCTTGATTGCGGGAGCCGCGTTAGGCGCCAACCAGTCGTCGAGCCGAATGTTGTTAGGCCGATTTACTCCGGTCGGGCGCCAGGGCGAATTTTTCGGATTTTTTTCGGTGACCGGAAAGTTTGCTGCCATCATTGGTCCATTGGTCTATGCAGAGGTGACCACGCTGACAGGCAGTCAGCGATGGGCCGTCTTGTCGATGGCCATATTCTTTTTGGCAGGCCTTGTGGTATTCCAAGCGGTCAACGAGCGCCGGGGTATTGCCGCGGCCCTTGAACAATAACGGCTCAGCCGTCAGCGGTTCATTTTCAGCGTTGAGGCTTAAGAGACGTGCGTCCGAGAAAGTAGATCGCTGAAAGCTGACGGCTGAACACTCTTTTGACGGTGTCCCATGCCACTCACAAAGGGCGACATTCTTGACGAGAAGAAACGCTATCCCGACAGCTGTGGGCTCATGATAAAAGTCATGGCCGGAGGTGATGGATTCGAAAAAATTGTCTGTTGCGATCACGAGTTGACCGAAGAAGATGTGGTGCCGAAGGTCGGCTCGACACTGGGCCGAAAAAAAGGGACTCTCCCGATCGGCATGATGTTGGATGAAAAGAAACTGTACCCGAATTCGTGCGGCCTGCGTGTGATGATCATGGAGGGCGGCGCCGGCTTTCGAGAAATTATCTGTTGCGGCCATTCACTCACCTTCACGTCGATACGCGAACTCCGGGACTTGGGCGAGTTGCGCAGCACGCCACCACCCGACCCAAAACTCGGCCCCTACGGCAACGCGTAGGAAGGACTGAGTACGCTGATCCTCGGTTATGCGGAGGCTTATAAAGTTCTCATCCAAGATGCTCAAAAAGGGTTTCCAACAAGGCCGCAGGCGATGCTAACACCGGAGGCGTACCCTCTGGGGTACGTTGAGGATGTTAGTGAGCCGAGAACGCAGTTGGAACCCTTTTTCAGCATCTTGCCAGAAGGAGGGGTATGCGCGACAAGACCGAATCCATGAAGCAAATACTCACTTGGATGGAATGGCTCGATCGATGGGGCTACATCACGGCGGGCATGAGTCTGCTCATTCTGGGGATGCTGATGTTCGCGCATAGCTGGTACGTCTTCGTGATGGTCGCCCTCAACAAAGGATCGCTTCTGATGGCCGGTCTCAAACTGTTGAACGATCTCTTGCTGGTCATCATTCTGCTGGAGTTGTTTAGGACCGTCGTGCGCTTTCTGCAGACCGAAATTCTGGCGCTAGAACCCTATCTCGCCGTGGGCATCATCGCCTGCACCAGACGGGTGCTGACTGCGAGCGCCGAACTGTCACATCTCCCTGAAGTGACCAATGACCAATTCTATCGTTATCTCATGGATGTGGGTGTGAATGTCGGCGTGATCATGGTCCTGATCCTTGCGGTCTTCCTTGTTCGCAAGCGACCCGCATCGGCCATTTCGGCCTCGGTCACCGCAGCCTAGCCCGGATTATTCATAAATGTCGTCGCGAGGCGGCTGAGACCGAAGCCTTTTTCACCCGCCCATCCCAGGCACGCCAAGACGTGCCTTTGCCGTGAGCTTCTCCCAAGGCGCACGGAGCGATGAATAAGAGCGCCACATCTGTGCGCGCCCGCGAGTTTGGTGAGCGGCAGGTTCTTAACACCTTCGTCTCTGGCGGTCCGTCGAGGAGGCCGAACGAGAAGCCCGCCGGGCGAGAGGGTCGGCTGCCGCAGCAGACGTTCATGAATAATCCAAGCTAGGTTGAAGGCTTCTGATTCCTTCGCCACAATAGCATGCAGGACGCACTAGTCACGAACAGAAACCTGCCGACGAGCGCGAGGACGAGCGTCCTTGCGCTCCTTCTCGGACCGCTTGCCGCCACGTGCGTCTACCTGATGCCGATCCCGCATCTGGCGGCGAACGCGCACATCCTTGCCGCGATCCTGACCTGGGTCGTGATGTATTGGATCACCGAACCCATTCCCTTGCCGGTGACGGCGCTGCTCGGCACCGCGTTCTGCGTGCTCGCCGGCCTCGGCACGGCCAAGAGCATTTTTGCTTCATACGGCCACCCGATCATTTTTCTCTTTATCGGGAGCTTTCTGATCGCGGAAGCCATGGTCGTTCACGGGGTGGATCGAAAAGTCGCGGAATGGATGCTGTCGCTATCGTGGGTCGGCGCTCGACCATCACGCGTCCTGCTCACCCTAGGCGCGGTGACCGCTATCATGTCGATGTGGATGAGCAACACCGCCGCCACCGCGATGATGCTGCCGATTGGACTCGGAGTGCTGGATACCCTGCGCCGGAAAAGAGCCGATCATGGTTGCTATCAAACCTCATTGATGCTGATGATGTCGTATGCAGCGACAGCGGGCGGAATGGCCACTATTGTCGGCACCCCCCCAAACTTGATCGGCGTCGGTTTGATTGCAGAACAAGCCGGCGTTGCGATTTCATTCGTCACCTGGATGGCGTTCGGGCTGCCATTGGCGCTCGTCATGTTGCTATGTGCGTGGTGCTTACTTATTTGGCTGAATCCTCCGCACGCAGCCGAGGCGGCGGCTCATGCAGCAGAAGAGAGATCCCTGAGTGGGACAGCCGTATGGACGCAGGGACAGATCAATGCATGCCTGGCATTCGGCGTTGCCGTCGTTCTCTGGATCGTCCCGGGTGTGCTTGAGGCGTTGTTGGGCACGGAGCACCGCGTGATTGTCTCGCTCAATGCGCATCTTCCGAATGAGTTGGTGGCCCTGCTCGCCGCCGGGCTCTTGTTCGTCCTGCCGACCGATTTACGTGCCGGCGCTTTCACGCTTAATTGGAAACAAGCGTCTAACATTAACTGGGGCATTATTCTGCTGTTCGGGGGAGGACTGGCCTTTGGTGAGTTGATGAGCAAGACCGGCCTATCGGACGCCATCGGAACGGGTTTCGTCAGTTGGTTCGGAACGAGCGACGTCTGGAGTCTCACCGCGGTGGCGATTCTATCGGGCGTGCTGATCAGTGAGCTGGCCTCAAACACCGCGTCAGCCGCCATGCTCATCCCATTGGTCATTGCCATTGCACAGGCAGACGGCGTGTCGCCGGTCGTCCCGGCACTGGGGGCCTGCTTAGGTGCCAGTCTTGGTTTTGCCTTACCCGTTTCAACTCCCCCGAACGCCATTGTCTATGGAACTGGACTGATTTCGATGCGAAGCATGATCCGCGCCGGAATGATCTTCGATTTGATCGGGGCGATTCTGATCTGGGTCGTCCTCAGAGTTGTATGTCCGCTAGTGGGGTTAGCGTAAGCCTCGCTGCTCTTGATTGAACCCGAATCGATATGGCATCATTGCCATCCTTATGGTCAACCTTCTCGAATACGTCGGCAACGTCCACATTTTTCTAGGGCCGTATCGCGGTAATCCTATCGCGCTGTACTTAACGCGCGAGCCGAATGGCTGTGAGATCGCGCCGAAGATCTATCCTTGGAACGAGGTTATCGGTAAGGGGGAGACACCGAACAAGGCTGCCGCCGATTTTGAAGAGAAATGGAAGGCCAAAGGGTTAACACCAGAAATGTACACCGGGCCGTCGTGGGAAGGCGGCATCAAACCCGAACGTCCCGCGCCACCCAAACCGCCAGCCGCGCCTAAACCTGCTGCGACGGCAGCCGCCACACCAACTCCAGAGAAACCAACCGCGGCGCCGACAACGGATGTCAGAGCTGGCGCCCCAGCAGGAACCGGAACGGCCCCTCAGCAGCCCCCTAGTCCACCAGCCAAATCCGACGCTATCGCCAGTCCCAGCACGCCAGCCCAACCACAAACCGTTTCAGCCTCGACCAGCGAATCCAAGGCCTCTGACGGGCAAGAGAGCTAGCCTACACGTCGTCGAAACGCAGGAACGATTGACCCGTAGCCAGCGCTCAGACTCCGAGAAAATTTCATCCTGGTAGTGGACGAGATTTTCAACTCTGCCTATCGATCAGAGGGCAAGAGCGGCGAGGTAGGTGCGTACTATAGAAACATCAACCCCCTGCGGATGTCCCGCTCGCGGCCGGTATAGTGCCCGTCACGCATTCACATCTGGAAGTAACACGTGAGTCCCATGTGCCGGGCTTCAGACAGGTAGGCAATAGAAGCCACCCTCATTGATGATCACGGCTTTCTTTGTGCTTTTTGCTGAGCACCTTGGGCAACTGATCGGCATCGTCGATGAAGAAGCCGGCCAGGGCCATCGCGACTTTCGTCACACCTCCCGATACACCATGATGCCGTGCGTCTCGTGTAGGATCTCCTCCAGGAGGGCATGAAGGGACTGATGCGGGTGGCCAATGCGCCTGTGGCAAGAATTCATCGATGAAGTGGTTGGCCGCCTGGCGATCAGGGAGACGCTGGTGAGATACTCAAAGACACCGGCTTTGGCCTGAAGGGCACGCGGAATCCCACGCCAGAGCTTTTTCAGCAGTAGACGAGTCACCGGTGATTAATATAGAGCACCCCATGGTCTCACCAGCCCGATTTCGAGTCGTGACAAATGGTGTACGTCCTCGCTGCAAATCGGCACCTCCTAACAAGTACATGGTCATTCTCGTATTTTCGACGTGCAGCTTTGTTGTAGTCAGCAACGGCAGAATTAATTCCGCTCAAGCAATCAATACAATGAGTAGGACCGCGAGGTCGAACCTACAACACTCCCTCAGATAACTGACAAGCCAGCCGTCGAGATCATGATACCGAGTCGTGGGTACTCCATGCTATTCCACCTAAGTGAGCAGCTAGAAGAACGTCATACACTTCTCACAAGGAGGCACGATACGATGCGACAGTTGATGATGGTCCTAGTGGCCAGTATGGTCCTGTTGGTGGGCAGCCTCGACATGGCGACGGCCCGAGACAAGAGCGGCGTGTTGAAAGCGAGCGAGTTACTCGGCATGAAGGTGGAAGGCACCGATGGCAAAAAGCTCGGGGACATTAAGGACTTGGTCGTAGATCCGATGGACGGCGACATTGATTATGCGGTCCTCGATTACGGCGGCTTTTTAGGGGTGGGCGACAAATATTTTGCCGTGCCGTGGGAAGCCCTCCAATTCAGTCCCGATGGCAAGAAGGTGGTTCTCGATGTTACCAAGAAGGATCTGAAGCAGGCGCCAGGGTTTGACAAAAAACATTGGCCCGATCTCAGCACCCGAGAGCAAGCCATTGTGATTTACGAATTCTATGGAGTGCCGATGCCGGACGAGGCGCCCACACGGCCAACCCGCTGACCGGTCACTGAACGGTCCAGCCGTCGCGGGATACCCGACGGCTGGACCGACCTAATCCGGGCTAAGATGATCGAACTCCCTCCGAGTCAAGCCGCCTCGGCCAAATCCAAGACACCGTGCATGGAACTTAGGGCTTCAGTGGATTATAGCCTTCACTGACAAGCGCTTTACACGGTTTCTCCATCATTCGCTTGGTGGCCGCGTTATTCATGCTGCGCTCATAATTTTGACAGGCCACGCCGCCATTGCTGTCACATTGCACTTTCCGATCGTTGAGCACTTTTTGCGTGATGGCCTTTTCTTCCTCACACATCTCCAGCTTCCGACACTCCATGTCCTCGCAACTTGATGACCCCCATCCGTTCACACCAGGAGTCATCCACAGCATCATGAACGCCACGACAACGACTCGCTTCATCAGGTCCTCCGTAGTTCGTTTTCGACGACCGCCGGTCTTCCACATGTCCGTGCCTTATCGGCTGCCTGGCATCGAAACTTAAAGACGCGGAAGGGGTACAGCGATGAATGAAGGGGGATCGGATGACCTATGAAGTGTGGGGACTCGCTGCCGGACAAGGCAGATGGACATCCGTTCATCGGCAAACGATTATACTCTGCGAGTCATTCTCCGCTGTGGTTTAGGCCGCGAAGAACTTCTTAGTACGCAGATGGCTTATCTTTGTCTGGCCGCATGAGATTGGCCTTTCCTTTTCCCCCGCAAAGACCACCAAGACTTTCAACGGCACGTCCCCTAAGGTCCTGCCGTTGTGCCACGTGTTCACCACCTCCCAAAAATCCTCTGCCCACCTCGAACGTCTGTCGAGAGCCATCTTCAAATTCCCCGTCAACGTGCCTTCGAAGATGTGGACATACGTGCGAACGGGATGGCATATGACGGCCACGGGATTTGTAGCAAGTGGATATTCAATCCGCTGTCCAGCATTAGAGCGAAAAGAGCGGGGATCCCAAACCGACGGCCATAGGGCGCTGAAGAACCGGAGCGTATTTGTAACAACTGGCAGATAGTAGGGGGCATGGGTAAGCCTACCATTGGCGTGAATGAGGACCCTTGGAACGATACCTCTTTGAACAGTAATTTTGGCCCCGGATAGGGCTCGAACTTACTCAGACCTACTCGAGACGAGAACCAAGCTGGCTATCAGCATCCTGCTGAATCGCCAACCGACTGTGCTTCACGCCATACCAGAAATACGTGACCACGCCGATTGCCGACCAGACGGCAAATCTGATCCAGGTCATCATGGGAAGAAAATACATGAGTGCAAGACATGCGGCGATGCCGAATAGCGGAATCCACGGCATGAACGGAATTCGAAAGGGACGAGGATGATTCGGCTGCGTGCGCCGAAGAATCAACACGCCGGCGCAGACGAGCACAAAGGCGAATAAGGTACCGATGTTCGTCATGTCGGCAGCTTCACCGATAGGGATCAGCGCCGCGAGGACAGCCACTCCCACCCCGGTCAGCAGCGTCGCATGATGCGGGGTTCCAAAACGTGGATGGACTTTGGACAACCACGGTCCTAAGAGCCCATCCCGAGACATCGCGAAAAAGACGCGGATCTGTCCGATCATCATGACAAACAGAACACTCGTAATCCCGGCGACCGCGCCTGTGGCGACCAGGGCCGCCCCCCAATGAAACCCCGACATACGAAGCGCTTCCGCGACGGGCGCATGCACATCGATTTGGGTATACGGAATGATGCCGGTTAAGATGGCCGCTACGACGACATAGAGCACGGTACAGACGCCCAGCGAGGCGATAATTCCGATTGGAATGTCGCGTTGCGGGTTACGCGCCTCTTCAGCCGTCGTAGAGACGGCATCAAACCCGATGTAGGCGAAAAAGATTATGGCGGCCGCCGCCCCCACGCCTGAGAAGCCGTAGGGCATGAAAGGCGTCCAGTTGGCCGGTTCAACAGATGATGCGCCGACGGCAATAAAAAACAGAATGACGGCGAGTTTTACCATGACGATGACACCGGTTGCCCGAGCGCTTTCTTTCATACCCCGCACTAACACGGCGGTCACGAGCAACACAATAATCGCAGCCGGAAGATTCACCATCCCGCCATCCGAACCCGGCGCATGAGTGGCCCAGTGGGGTAATTCGATTCCAATCGTCTTGAGGATGTTATTGAAGTAGCCTGACCACCCAATCGCGACTGCAACGCAGGCAACCCCATACTCCAAAATCAAATTCCACCCGGTGATCCACGCGAGAAATTCTCCCAGTGTGGCATACGAATAGGTGTAGGCACTCCCTGCGGCGGGAATCATCGCGGCAAATTCTGCATAGCACAGCGCGGCAAGGGCGCACGTAATTCCCGACATCACGAACGACAGAATGATGCCTGGTCCCGCCCCCGGTCTGTGGGCATCCCCGACAATGGCCGTGCCGATCAGCACAAAAATTCCCGTGCCGATAATCGCCCCGATTCCCAGGGCAGTCAGGTCCCAGACGGTCAATGTTTTCTTCAGCCGATGTTCCGGGCGATTGGAATCTGCCAGAATCTGCTCGATGGATTTGAGTCGAAAGATGGGAGACAACCAGTTGTGCACTCACGCTCCTTAGATAGACGACAGACCGACTACGTACCGAAGTATAGCAGGACCTTTCAAATGTCGAAGACTTTGAGATGAGTGATGGACCTGAGTTCTACACTTTAACTTCAGCACTTATCACTTAGCCAAGTTGTCTGCAGGATGCTCAAACAGGTTATCCAACAAGGCCGCAGGCGAGTTAAAGCCGGAGGCGTACCCTCTGGGGGTACGTTGAGGACTTTGACGAGCCGAGAACGCAGTTGGGAGCCTGTTTCAGCATCCTTGCCGGGCGGCTTTGAGGAAGGCCTGAAAGAGACGCCGGTGCACATCATGGCGTTCATACAAAAACTCAGGATGCCACTGTACGCCAAGAAAAAACGGGTGAGTGGGCGACTCAATGGCTTCGATCACACCATCCATTGCCACCGCTGTAGCGATGAGGCTTGGAGCAACCTGCTTGACCGACTGGTGATGGGAACTATTGACGCGAAGGGTCGCTTTACGGGTAATGCGATGAAGGAGGCTATCTCCCGATACGCGAACGGCGTGGCAGAGGCGGGTCGCCGGCAACGGTGATCGATGCGGCAGTGGCGCCGGCACTTGAGAGGGAATGTCCTGGACCAGGGTGCCGCCGAAGGCCACGTTGATCGCCTGCATGCCACCGCAGATCCCGAACACCGGCAAAGCCTGATCGGCAGCCATGCGAGCGATATCCAGTTCGAATGCATACCGCTGGCGGCTGACTATGCCGAAGTCATACTGCTGACGCTCGCCATAGAGACGAGGCGGAAGGTCGGGCCCGCTTCCGGTCAGCAGTAGACCGTGCAAACCCTTCAACATCATTCGCCGCACGCCACGATCGGCGGTCAAAGGCAGAATAAGCGGCACGCCGCCCAGATCCTCAATGGCCCGGACATATCGCGCGCGGAGAAAATAGGTCGGCTCTTTTCCGCCCCACTCTTTGCGATCACCGGCATTGAAGTCCGGTGTGACGCCGATGATAGGCTTCATGCCTTCGGGCTATTTTATGGGTTCGGGAGCCGGCTCGAGGGGAGCTGGTTCTTGCGATGCGCCTTCAGGCTCGCTCTCGCCCGGGACGCCAAAGAACCGAATGCTCTTTTCTCCCTTTAAGTGTTCGGGCGTGATCACATAGGTGCCACGCATGCTGGTATCCCAGACGGACTTGGCCGCTTTCTCATTCGCTCCACTGAACGCATAGGTGAAGCCGCCAAAAATTCCGCCAAGCGTGGCGAACACGAATTTGACCATTCCGTATGGGATACTCAGGAACACGCTGGCGGCACCGAGGCCGTATTGCGTGCCGTTATTTTCAGTTTGCTCATTCGAACCCCCGCCCATCTGTTCAGCCCACGCGGTTGAAATCACCGCCACCTGCACGAATACCACAATCAGCAGGGCAGTCATGAACCGAGCTCCCACGACATAGATTGTGAGTCCGTTCCCATTCTGACTTGCGTGCCAAATTCTCACGGTTTCCTCCTTGCTCGATCAATGACAATTTCTATACCGACCATCAATGACACGAATCCGGCATGATGCCGGACTGTCATTACAACAATTTGTGTGTGGATGCAACCCAGAAGTACAGATCACCTAACTCAATTCTCGCGGTGTGGTGATGTAGATTCTTTGGCCCGATTCACCAATCACAAACTCCAACATCCCACATTCTCCTTTACTCCGGCTTTCATTACTGATTGAGGTCCAACTCCGTCAGAATATTGGCCTTGATTCGATCGGCCTCTGCTTTGACCTGGCGATCCAGCTCCTCAACCAATGTGTCAACGGGCAAGGAGCTATTGTCCTGTCGGACATCCATGTCTAAGGCCAGGGTCAATTTTGTCGAGCAGATTTCCTGAATCAACAGGTCACGCGCACGGCTTTCATAGCTTGGTCGTTCCGCTTCCGGCAATGTGGCAAGCCACGTCTCGATCCAGACGTCAAAGCTCAGCGCATGTTGCAGTCGTGAGGTCTGCGCCGCCGAAACTTCAACGGCAATCTGTACGCCTCCCTTCCAGCTTCGCTTCTTCACATTGAAGACGCACATCAGGCGTGCGGGATCGTCCTCCGCCGGTTCAGGACCATAGAAGAGTGTGACGCGGAAGAGGGGAAGCTGTGGAGTGGGAACGGAAGACACTGAACACCTCCGGACGTATTGTACATGGTCGCCTACCGGCTAGAAAGTCGGAATGGTGCTGCCATACCTATTGCTCCATCAACTAAATTGACGCTCTGATAGTCACCGGCATAAGATGCAATCATGGCATCCGGCGCTCAACAACGGATCGAAGAGATCCAACAGGCCTTGCGAGAAATAGGCGGCCTGGATGGTTGGCTATTTTATGATTTTCGCCACAGCGATCCTCTCGCGTATCGGGTGCTTCACATTGACCCTGCGCGTCACGTCACCCGGCGCTGGTATTACTGGATTCCCTGTCACGGGGAGCCAGTCAAATTACTGCATCGCATTGAACCGCACACACTGGAAGAACTGCCGGGAGAATCCCTGCTGTATGTCTCATGGGAAGAGCAGCACGCCCATCTCGCCCATGCCTTAACCGGCGCGAGTCGAGTGGCCATGCAGTATTCCCCAATGAATGCGATCCCCTATATTTCGCGGGTCGATGCCGGCACGATTGAACTCGTCCGAAGTTTGGATATCGAGATCGCCACATCGGCCGACCTCGTCCAGCGGTTTGAAGCGGTCTGGACCGATCATCAGCTGGCGTCTCATCAGAATGCTTCGGAGAAATTGCGCCGTATCGTGGACGAGGCGTTTGAGCATGTCCGGGAATCCATTCTCACCAACAGACCGTTGAATGAATATGGCCTTCAGCAATTCATTCTGTCTCGGATCACGCATCATGGCTTGATCACCTCGAGTGCGCCGATCGCTGCGGTCAATGCGCACAGCGCCGATCCCCATTATGGACCGGCCTCTGAAGGTTCGGCAGACATTCATCACGGTGATTTCGTCTTGATCGACTTGTGGGCGAAACGACCGGAACCCGGAAGCGTGTATGCCGATATTACGTGGACCGGCCATGTTGGCAGTACCGTGCCGGCAAAACGACATGAGGTCTTCACGATCGTGAAAGCGGCTCGCGATCAGGCCGTGTCCTTCGTGCAAGCACGTGTGGCTCATGGCGACTTTCCATGCGGCTGGGAGGTAGACGACGTGTGCCGGCACGTCATCCGCAACGCGGGCTATGGCGACCAGTTCGTGCACCGCACCGGCCATTCCATCGGCGAAGAAGTGCATGGCAACGGAGCGAATATCGATAATCTGGAAACGCGTGACAGCCGTCGACTGATGCCGAGAACCTGTTTCTCTATCGAGCCGGGCATCTATCTTCCAGGAGAATTCGGCATTCGCAGCGAGCTGGATGTGTACATCTCGGACCGTGACGCGCTCGTGTTCGGGCAACCCGTTCAAACAGAGATTATCCCCATTCTCATGTCGTAACCCTGACCGGTTTCTTCACTTCTCCATTGACCGATGGTGACGATCCGCTTCTCTTGACACCCACTCTTCTGAGCGGATAGAGTCATAAAAACCTCTTGCCGCTTGAGGAAATGCATGTTCGGCACTCTTGGGTTTTCAGAGCTCATCATTATTCTAGTGATCGTATTGGTCATCTTCGGTGCGGGTCGCCTGCCGCAACTTGGGGAAGGGCTCGGCAAGGCGCTGAAGGGCTTCAAAAAAGAGGTCCATGACATCCCTCCCGTCGAACCGAATACCACTGAACCACCACCCGCTCCCATTGAGCCGACACAGACAGCCACGCCGTCATCTTCTTCTGCGCCGCCTGCTGAAGCTCTGAAGCCGACGGCGCCCTATCAGCCCGGCCCTGAATTGACGCCGGGGACCACAGCGGCACTAATGGCATCTGCGGCGCCTCAGGCTGCGCAGCCTCCCCGCCCGAAGCCAGTGCCGGCTGCGCCGGCGACATCGGGACAATCCGGTTCCGCCGTGCCAGTTGCTGCCCGATTCTCCCAGCCACCAACCATGGAAGATCGTATGACCGCACCAGCGCCGGTGCTCCAGGCCTCGTATCCGCCTCTGCCTGCTTCCGCGCAGATAAAACCGGCCGCAAAACGTCCTTCCGCCATTGTGAATAAAGATGCCGTGGCTCGAGTTCAAGCGCAGCAAGCGGCGATGAAAACGAATGCCGCCCAAAAGCAGGTCAAGCAGGTCCAGGACACGGGGCTCTCGTCGAACGATATGCAAAGTTTGGGCGAGAGTCTCGGTGACACGCTACGCACCTTCCGCCAAGCTGCCGCTGATGTCCGAAATGCGGTCGACCCTGAAATGCGTACGATCCGAGCGGAGATGGATGCGGCGCAAAAGGAAATCGAACAGTCCATGGAAGCCGCGAAACAAATGCCCGCCCCGAGCGACGATCCTCCCAAGCAGGGATGATTCGCCTGAGGATCGTTCTCGTAGTGATGGTGTGTGCTTTCGCCGGGTGCTACGCCAGTACGACCCCTGAGCCCGAGATCGTTATCCCCCATCTGATTGCCCTGCTCCAAGACCCACATCCTGCCCTCCGGCAAACAGCGGCTCTCTCACTCGGAAAGATCGCCTCCGCTGAGGCCGTGTCTGGGCTCCTTCTCGCCTTGCGCGACGCCGATCCATTGGTCCGTCAATATAGCGCCTGGGCGCTCGGCAATCTCGGTGAACACGCGACGTCGAAGGCGACCTCGGCCCTGCTTCCTCTTTTGGAAGATCCGGTCCCAGCCGTCGCGGAGGCCGCCGCTCAAGCGATCGGATCCATTGGCGCGGGTCCGGAGGTCATTACCCGGATGTTGACGATACTGAGAGAGGGATCGCTTCAGGCGCGGCGCTCGGTAATCTCAGCGCTTGGCTTGCTGGAATCGCCTCTAGCCTACGAAGGGTTGCTGTGTGGGCTGTTGGACGGCGATGCCCACGTGCGGCAGGGAGCAATCGCGGCATTGGGGGAATTAGGGGAGCGTCGAGCGGTTCCATCGATTACGACACGGCTACGACACGATACTGAGGCGGGGGTGCGAACCGAGGCGGCTTATCGACTTGGCACGCTCGGTGATGAACGTTCGCTGCCTGTCCTGCGGGCAGCAGCGGTCGAAGACCCGAGCGAACAGGTGCGCCGATGGGCGCAGCGCGCTATTGAGGCACTGTCCTCGCTTGCCGGACCTGGATCAACGACTTGACCAACTCCGTGACGTGTTCCCGGGCTTGGGAATCAATGTCCGTAAATTGCACGCCCATGCCGGGATAGAGCGTGAATCGATCCGGTTTGGCACGAACCCAACAGACTTTCCCGGATGCGTGAATCGTATCCAACGGACGATCAGGCAGCGCGAACTGAATATGGACTTCAGATCCGACCGGCAGCGGCATACTGCTCTCAATAAACAAACCGCCGCCGCCGATCCCTCCCGTAAGCCCGTCGAAGGCCTTACCCTCCGGGGTCGTGTAATGGACCTTCACGGCCAATGGAGCGCGGGGATGTGCTCTGACATGGCGGCTTTCGTCCATCTCACTGGTCACCTTGACCCACTCAATGAGTGCATCCCATGTGACTGATCCCATTGACCGACCATCAATATCAAGGATCGAGATCGTCTCCTGGTCGCAATCGAGTTCCAGCATCTTGCCCTGATGAGTTTCAGAGGCTGTGACGGCCAATCTCATACGTTCCCCTCCTATCTCGCTCCCAGGCACGGTAATTCCACGTGTAGGAAGCCAGAGCTACCTGGCCCGCCTCAGGGATTTGACCAATTCGACAATACGGGCTCTGGCCTCAAGCCCAATGTCTGTGAACTGCACGCCCATACCGGGAGAGAATGTATAGTGGTCCGGCTTTGGACATACCCAGGCAATGGTGCCCTTCGCATGCATCCACTCAGCCGGCTGATCCGGAAGAGCAAACTCCAAGGAAATGTCGGTGCCGATCGGCAGCGGGGACACGCTCTCGATAAATATCCCTCCTCCACCGATCCCGCCCGCCCGACTTTCAATCGTCTTTCCGCCCGCCGTCGTGTATCGAACTTTAAGCACTAACGACAGTCTCGGCTGGTCGCGGTGTTCGTCCCAACGATCCGGTTCAGGGAGCGGTCGAGCTTGTTCAATGATCGATGCCCATGTCACCGATCCAAGCTTCTCCCCTTTTGACCCTCGGATGGTAATGAGCTCACGTTCGCAGTCCAATTCTAAGGCTTTACCTTTATGTCCTAAGGTTGTAATGACAGGCAACCGCATAGAACCCCCA
>JBDUAJ010000196.1:0-4878 GCA_040004695.1 Nitrospirales bacterium
CAAGTACGTGTGTGACACACGCGCAGACACAAGGCGTGTGCATATTCATGTGCCAGCGTGGCATCTGTTTCCGATGATGGGTGGAGCACGCGTCGGACCGCCAGATGAATCTTGCCATCGAACAGACCGCCGGCCCACGACGGACTGTCGGTGAACTCTTGAAATACGCCATCGGAATAGAGCACGACGATAATCTTCTCCTTCGGCCGATGTTGCAACAGTTCTCCGATTCGCTCGTAGAGGCCTTCCAGCCGATCAGCGAGGCCTTTCAGGCCCATGCGCTGTGCCTCATGGCATTTTACGATAAAGTGCGAAGTCACGATACGTGCGAAGCCGGCTTCGAATTGCTGCGCTCGACGCACACTGAATAGTCCGTCCTGAATGGAGACGTCATTAGGATTTAAGGTCAATGCCGATTCGTAATGACGAACGGCGTCAGCGAGCTGATCGCGCATAAAGGCGACATCGCCGAGCAGAGTATGTGCTTGTTCGAGGGCCCCATCGAGGCGAAGGGCCCGCTTTAAATTCTCAATCGCGGGATCAAATTGTGCCAACCGATAGTGACTGAGCCCGAGCCCCAAAAATACTCGTGGATCTTGTGACGATCCATCCTTGGCCTTGTTGAAGGCCTGTATGGCACCACGATAGTCACCGCGTTGGATCAACGCCCATCCTGTATCGATGTCTGCAGGCCGTCGGTCAGGCCTGGCAGCCGCGCGAGGGATAGATGTGGCGCCACCCTTGGAGGGAGGGTTCTGCTCAGGAGGATGGGCACGCACGGCATGCGTCTCGACGTCGCCTCGCCATGAGTCAATGGCCGTCCAATCGACGGACAGTCCGGGTCCAAGAAGAACGATGCTCAGCATGAGCGTGGAATGACGAGACACTGCGTCATGAGCTCCAGTGGAAATGCTCTGCGACGGTTGAAAACTGGGAGCGTCGAGTATCGAAAAGGAAAGGAGCTGACTCGAAGCAATGGCTACGATGAATGGGGCAAGTGCGTGCTCGACGCCGCATCGACGTATTTCATCCGCAGAGCGTACAGCATGTCGGTCAGCACGGCTTGCTCATCGGTCGCCAGGTTTCCCCGTGTCTTGCTTTCCAACATCGAAAGAATGTCGATGATCTCTTTGGCTTGAGCCAGGTTGACAGGCATCTGCCCTTGTTGCGGATCGAGCTGTTCCCCCATCAGCATCATCGCCGACGTACTGAGGGAAAAGATAAAGCCGGAAAAAGTCACCGCCATGGCGGCTTCATGGCTTGGTGTTGTCTTTGGTGTGGCGTCATCTTGAGGAGCGGATCGGGACGGCGCAGCGGAAGAAGTGGGGGCAGGGCTAGGAGGAACGGCCTCCTTGTCCTCTCCCCGGCCACGACGGTCACGGATGACAAATGCTTTGGATTCTTCTTCGCTCATCTCAACACCAGATTCTATCCACGCGTAAGCTCTACATTTTTACCACAGGGCACATTGAATCGCAAACGGAAATCCATAATAATGAGGTGGCAGGGACGGTTGGGCGCCTGACATGCTCGCGCATCGCGAATATTTCACCCACCCACCCCTGGCGCGCCAAGACGCGCCCCTTCCGAGCAGAATGTGCTCGCCGAACACGCGCAATTGCAGGCGGCCCAACCGCCCTGCTTGAGGGTAGAGCGAAGAGCAAAGGGAGCATCCATCACCAATGTCGAAATCGTTTGATGATCTTGTGCAGTTGATGGCGAGGCTGCGAGCGCCGGATGGGTGTCCCTGGGATCGGAAACAGACCCATGAGTCGCTGAAGCCGTATCTGGTTGAGGAAGCGTACGAAGTGCTTGAAGCCATCGACCATACGGATATTACGCGCTTGCGCGAGGAACTGGGCGATGTCTTGCTGCAGGTCATCTTTCATGCGCAGATAGGCGCTGAAGAAGAGAAGTTTTCAGTCGAGGACGTGATCCATTCACTCTCGGAGAAGCTCGTCAGACGCCATCCTCACGTCTTCGGGACCACGGACCAGAAACAGGAGAGGCTGAACGCAGACGATGTCAAGGTCCGCTGGGAACAGATTAAACGGAATGAACGAGAGGAAAAGGGACAGGACAGCTCCGCGTTAGAGGGCATTCCCAAAACCCTCCCCGCTCTCCTCCGCGCCTATCAAGTACAAGCGAGGGCCGCCCGCGTCGGGTTTGATTGGTCCGACTTGACGCCGGTCTTAGGCAAGCTGGAAGAAGAGTTGCAAGAATTCCGTGACGCAATGGCGGCCAGTACGGCCGCGACGCCTTTAACATCGAATCAGGCTCAAGAGCATGTTGAGTCGGAACTCGGAGATGTCTTGTTCACGATGGTGAATATTGCGCGCTTTCTGAAGATCAATCCTGAGGAAGCGCTCAGAAAAACCATCAATCGATTTATCGACCGGTTTCAATATATCGAAGCCCAGGCAGCACTGGCTGGCCGATCGCTCCAGGACATGACCTTGGACGAAATGGACGCGCTCTGGGAGCAAGCGAAACGCCGGTCGCCGGTTCCCCTTGAGTCCAATCATCCTTAATCCCACGAGTCGACTCCTTATGGATAAAGACCACTCTCCTTACGAAGAAGGTAAACGTGCAGGGGCTCACCCGGCCATCGTTCTCTTCGGCGTCATTCTCGGGTTATGGATTCTCATCGTGGTGTTCATTCCGAACCCTAGAAAAGATAAGCAGGGCACTGTCCCGGAGAATCCGGAAGCCGCACAGCGGATCGGCGAGGAATCGGATGCGCCTCCCATTATGTTCTCTGTCGCGACGACCGTGCCGGACATGAATGCAGTGGGTCTTCTTGTGCCACCCCAAGCGACGGCAAGCCAGATTGTCGCCCTCGTGAAAAACCTTCGCGAGGCACGTTTAAGCAATACCCTCACCGAGCTCGGTATTCCGGCCACGACGCCAGGGCACACACTCGGACCGCATGCGATTGCGGAGGTCTATATTTTTTCCGAACGGCAGTATGCGACTGCGGATGCAATCCGTGTGCTGGCTCGCGGAGCTCATGCGCCCGGAGCATTATACCCGCAAGCCATTCCATTTGAAGTCGCGATGGAACAGGTCCGCGGCCACTACCGGATCGATCTGCACAATACGGGGAATCCCGATCAGGGCTCGCTTGGATTTGCCGATGAATCGGGGGTCCATTCCAAACACTTCCGCCGGGTATTCGGCCACTCCTAGCCGGACCTATACACAGGTTCTTCCCAGCCGGCCGTGCGGACTGCGAACAAGTACGTACGACACCAATATGTTGTGGTGGACATCTTCACCTATACAATGCCTAAAAGTTGTGCATCCTGCCAACAGCGAACACAGAGTAGGCGTTTAGCCTACAGCGAAAGAGTTGCCCACAGCGTTGTCCACAGATTCTGGGGACGGCCTGACGCGAAAACAATCGTTGACTTTTCTATCGGTCGGATTGACAGACGGCGACACAGTGTAGCGGTCTAAATACTTATAGACGCACTCTCGCGGTGACTTCCTGGCGGACCGAGGCGTTGGACTCATGCATCCAGGCATCCAAGTGCGAAAAGAGATGCGACAAGGGACCCGTAAACGGGCCGACCATCACATCGCCTCGCTCTAAGAACATGCCTTCTTCATTGGCAATCTGTAACTTGCGATCGGCGATCCGCCGTGACAACATTTGTGTGACAATCATCTGCTGCCCTGGACTGCCGCCGGGAATGTCCAGAATCTTTGTCCTAAAATAGTCCAGCTCGTCCGGTATTGAAACCTTCACTCGCACGCCATTCGGCGTAGGCCAGTTCGGCCGCTGTACGGAATAGTCGTACGATAAGACCAGCTCGCGCGGCTCGCGGTACGGTCCACTGACGTTGAGGGTGGTAAACGGATGGGTCATGGTCGCTTCTCCAGCTTGATGAAGGTCAGCTCACCTTCGCCATCCGTCGGGCCTCGCCAGGCCTGCAAACCATCCTGGACATTGTACAGGTTGGTGTAGCCGGCGCGCCCCAGCAAGTCACACGCCAGCCGGCTTCGCTCCCCGCTCGAGCAATAGACAAGAATCTTTTCCCGCGTGTCGGGCACATCTGTCCGATACCGTTTATCCAGTTCTTCAAAGGGAACCAGTGTGGCGTTCGAGACGTGTTTGGCGGCAAACTCCTTGGGAGTCCTGACATCCACCACGAGCAGCGTATCCGATTGGTATCCCCCGCTGCTTTCAATGAGGCGTTGGGCTTCTTCTGCGGTCACATCTGCATAGAGCCGCCCTGTGACGATCAACTCCCGCAAGACGGGCTTTCCGGATGTGAGATTAGCCAGTTGCCACCGCAAGGGCTGGATCGACTCTCGAATGTCTTCAGGGACTCGCTTCAACCGGCTCTCGCTATAGTACTGCGCGCGCTTTAATTGCTGAAGGTCCTTTGCAAAAGCGCGGCATCGCCAGAGGGCTATTCCGGCCAGACCCACCCCTAATATTGCTATGATCAACAAGACCGCTTCCATCTTTCCCTTTACCTCACCACTTCGGTCAGGTTCTTCTTAACAAGGCGTCGTACTATAGGTATTCTCCAGCTTGTCCGCAAGTCGTCATCCACGCCTATCGATCTCGCCCAGATGATTCCTGACCGCTTCGGCTGCCATCGCGGATTCGCGGCTGCGACAAGCCTCCGGCGGTCGGGCTCGCCGCTCAGTCAGTCAACGTCCTGTCCATGGATGCTTCCCTCCTTCGCGGCTCCATGCGCCCGTCTCGCCATGCGACTCCACAATTTCGCCACGAACCGTCATGAATAATGCGGGCTAAGCCCCGATTATTCATGAATACCTACTACAGCGGCCGATCCTCTCATCCGGCCGGGCTTTTCTCGTTCGGTCTCCTCGACGGACCGCAAGTACGCCTGCGTCGCCCTC
>JBDUAJ010000197.1:0-4861 GCA_040004695.1 Nitrospirales bacterium
CGACACTGTTTGTGCAGCATTGCGTGGCGGAGATTAGAGGAGAGAGCATGGCCAGGATGCAACGCTCCTCTGCGAGCCCCATCGAATGCCGACCGATACGTACACGCCGAGTGGAAGGCGACACATCACTTCACTGGGGGTTGAAGAAAGGAGTAGCTCCATGACACAGAGAAAACAGCGCATCACCCATCGCGTATTCCCGCTGATGCTGCTCGGCGTCATGCTGGTCATGCTGGGAGGCCCTTCAGCGAGCCTGGGGCAAACCCAATCATCTGGGGGCGGTTCCCAGAATGCGGCTCGTGCGGATAATGAACATCAAGCCATGCTTGATCACATCATGGAGTTGCGGGCGCAAGTGGCGAAGCTACAAGTGGCCGTGCAGCAGAGCGTCAGCAAATCTATTCCCGGTTCGCGCATGAAGATGGGCGGCAACAAGGCCATGGTGGTCATGGACGATATGGGCAGCATGGGTTCGGGTCAGAAGCATGGCACGTCACCGGGTTCAAGCGGCGGGATGGGCATGATGGAGAAGGAAGGTGAGATGGGCGGCATGTCTTCCGGCGGCAGCAGCGGCATGAGCATGGAGGACGATCAGAGCGAGATGGATGGGATGTCCTCCAGTGGTAAGGGGTCGTCGGGCGACGCAAAGGGCATGTGTTGCATGGGAGAAATGGGGGCGATGAGGGCCGACATGATGCGTCCCGGTGCTGGGATGGGTGGCATGAAAGGTCTGCCTTCCACCATGCCGGGACAGGCGGGCGCGTCTCACCTGTATCACATCGGGTCAACGGGGTTTTTTCTTGACCATCCGAAACACATCACGCTGACGAAGGACCAAACCAGGACCTTGAACCGCCTCAAGGAGAAGGCACTCGTTGATCGCACGACGCAGCAACGCCGCATCGATCAGGCCGAGCAAGAGCTATACCTGTTAACAGGTGCCGATCAGCCTGATGCTGCTCAGATTCAGGCGAAAGTCGCCGAGATCGAGAAACTGCGGGCCGATCGGCGCATGAATTTCATCCGGGCGGTGGGAGAAGCCGCCAATGTCCTCACGCATGATCAGCATCAGACCCTGCTGGGGGCGATGGAACCCACTCAAAAGTAAAACCGACCCGTGAAAGGAGCCGCGCCAGCCTCTGGCGCCACCATCCGCTCTCTTCCGTCCTCCCCGAGCCCGCTAAGCGCCCCGTCTCTCTCAACACATTCGCAATCGTTTGTACGGAACACGTCCGGGAGGACTCATTCCGTCCTGTTGCCATCTCTCACGATGGCGAGAGCGTCACGTGTTCTGGGGAGGACCCTGTCATGGACACATCCTTACAAAGGACACACATCGTCACCTGCGCACAACGCTGGGCCCTGACGGCGCTGACGCTCATCGGCCTCACGCTGTCGGCTGGGTGTGCGGCCGATCAGTTCGAGCAGCGCGATCAGCGCTTTTACTACCGGGCCCTCTGGAACTATTCACTGCGCAATGAGATCCCCGAGCTCGATAGTGAGTTCAATGGCGTGGATTTTGGGCACTCGTACCTCTACGAAAGTCTGCTGCGCACCGGAGGCCACGACGTCGCGGCTATTGAGGGCACGGCCCGACGGGACACGCTGCGCTTTATTTATTCTCGGCCGACTCTGCCCCCCAACGAGGAAGCCATCGCGCCCAACTATTTTCGGTTGGCCTGGCGCGCCCAGAATACCTTTAATGAGGCGCATGCCCTGCACCGGGCGACGTATGACATTTACACCTCCGACATGCCCGACAAAGGGGTCGCACTCCGGAAAGTGCTCGCATATTATCAGCAGAGTCCCTATGCCCTCACCGCACACCCGTTGGACCATGGCCAGCTCGATCGGTTTCCCTATTCCAAGGGCTTCCGCCAGAAGTTTCCGCTCTTTAATGCCACGATCTGGGCGTATCACTATCTTCAGATTGGCGTCTATGACCCGCTCGCGGCCGCGCCGACTTTCGACGCGAAACGAGTGGCGGTCGTACCCATTCTGACGACCTACCACCATTACCTCAAAGAACCTCAGGTCCAGTGGACCTTCATGCCGCTGACGGCCGAATACAGCCCGAAGTTTGCGGCCGACTATCCTGCGCTCAAAAACATCTTCGATAACCTGCACATGCTCCATGACAACATCAGTGACATCTTGGTCAGTGACCTCTTCCGCACCTGGGACGCCAAGCGCGAGGAGATTTACCGCATCTTGGACACCTACTATCTCGCCAAGGCTGACGCGACCAATCCGATGATCATGCGGGGACACGGGCACGAGCATGGGGCAGAGATGCCATCATCACCACCCGCCGGCCTACGTCCCCATCAACGGCAGTAAGGAGGGGGTCATGCGACTGTTGCGCACGGGTGTACTGATCGGCATGCTGGCCGTCCCGATGATCGCGGAGGCGATCGATCATGACAATCTCGATCCGAACCGGCCGATTCAGATCGAAGATGCCTACGTCATCCCGAAAGGAGAAATCGGGCTGGAAGGCGGCCTCGTCTTCAACGACCGGCGGCAAGGGACCAGTCGATTTGGATTCCAACCACAGATTATCTATGGCGCGTTTGCCAATACCCAAATCGAAATCATGACCAACGTGCAGACCGACCCGCGGTCCGTCGTCGGCAGCGAGAAGTCGGGCGATCTCCGCGTCGCGGCCCTGTACAACTTCAACACCGAGACGCTCGGCCTCCCGGCGTTTGCAGGGCGGGTCGAAGTGGGATTGCCGACCGGCGTGAATTCCCGCGGGGTCACCACGGAAGTGGACGGCGTGATGACCCGTACTTTTGGGCAATGGCGTGCGCATGTGAATGCCGGCTATACGATCCTGGGATCTAGTCAAGGTCGAGAACGCAACGGCGCCTATCGGCTGGTCGCGGCGGTGAGTTACCCGCTCGGCTATCCGACGCGGTTTCGGGAGACGTTGATTGTGGACGTGTTCACACGTCAGTCCGATCTCGTGGGGCAACGAAATCCCACCGGTCTCGGCCTCGGGATTCGACACCAACTCAGCCCGCGCGTCGTCCTGGATGCGGGCGTGGGCAGTGAGCTGATCGGGCCGGCCGAACGGTCGTTGTTCTTCAGCACCGTGGGGCTTTCACTTGGCTTTTGAGAACGACTGGAACCTCACTAGAAATGGCAGACTCACACAGAAAGCCGAACGATGTGCCCTGCGATCAATCAGGCAGAGTCAGGCGATACATCACTCGTCAGCGTTCGTAGATCGACACAAGAAAGCATGAAATGGCCAGAAGATCGGGTCGGAGGGTGACGTGTTGATATCCGGCCCCCGGCCGCATTGTGGACAGCAGCATGATGAAGGTCAGCTTCGTCATGCTGCCCTTGCCGCTGTTTCCTTTGACAGATTCCGCCTAGGGTTGCATGTGATGTGCTAGAACGCAAATAGTTGATTTGCCATATGGTTGGTTTTATGCGGCAGACCCATCGTCAATTTTGCCGTCGCTAAAGGCGTCCCAGTGCTCGATTTGAACCAATCTTAGTAGCAGTACTGACAAGACTGATGGACACCGTCCTTTCAAGTTAAGTTCCCCCGGACCGTTAGCACGAATTTATTCGATGATGCTTTCCCGACGTCCCGGGGAACTCGGCATGCATTCTACTCTCTGCGCGATAAAATGGTGTCTAGGCGCGGCGAGTCTTCTACGCGCAATGTTTAGGGGAACGTGAAGCGCTCGATATTAACTCATCGACCAGAACTACTTTATTCCGACGGTCGCATGAGTACACGTGAGTTTGATGAAGTGGCCTACTTGGAGTTAACTGAGTTCTTAAAAGCTCTTGCTTGCGGGGGACGGTCGGCTCTTCAACAACCGAGCTGAGTCTACATAATCCTGTATTCGTTCTCCGGTTCATGCCTAATCTCCTCTCGTCATTGATCCACACTGTCCTATCTACAACGATCCCTCTTGACTCTATACTACGGTATAGATGGTACCGTCGAGTCAAGAGGCTAGAATAAAGTGAAACGTCTAACAATCGGGCAACTAGCCATGAGTGCGGGCGTGAATATACAAACGGTGCGTTACTACGAGCGGCTGAGACTGTTGGCTGCCGAAGGACGGTTGCCGTCGGGATATCGGGTGTATACCCAGCTGTCGGTTCGCCGGCTGGGATTTATCAAGCGTGCTCAAGGGTTAGGATTCACGTTGAAGGAGATTCAAGGATTGCTCAACCTGCGCGTCAGGACGACGGCTCGCTGCGCCGACGTGCGACGGAGCGCTCAGGAGAAGTTAAAAGAAGTGAAAAGCAAAGTGGAGGATTTAAAAGCCTTAGCGCGATCGCTTGGAAGGCTTATTGAAACCTGCCGCAGTGACCAGTCGACTGACCGCTGCTCGATTTTGAAGAGTTTGGAACGCGATACGATTCGTTGACAGCAAATAATAGAGGGAAAGGAGGTGAGATGAGATGGCCTTCAAACAAGGTGAGGTGTACAAGTGCCCTGATCCGAGCTGTGGGTGCGAGTTGACGGTGACGAAAGCCGCGCCGTCAACCTGTCCAGGGACCCACAATCCCACATGTTGCTGTGGAAAAGAGATGAAACGTCAGTAACGCGAGCAGCGATCAGAGCGCCCATTTATTAGTCGAGGGCCTCTCTGCTGTATGTCCCCATGTTCAGCATGGGGACAGTCGCGTTGAGAAAGAGAACGAAATACGAATGTGAGGTACATGAACTGAAGATTGGGCCAAAACGGGGCGGGATAATAACAGAAATCAATCAAAAGAGAACAAATAAAAATGCAGGAAAGGGCTGATGATCAGCAGCAGAAGTCATGTCAAATAAGATTCTTGACCCACAGGGCGCATGAATCTGATTAAAGGAGATCGACTCCGC
>JBDUAJ010000036.1:0-16427 GCA_040004695.1 Nitrospirales bacterium
GCCAATGAGCCACCGCCGTGCCCTAAAATCAGTGCGCGTTTCGGAGAGGGATGGACCGCCAGCGCCGCCATCATGAGTTGACTATAGGGCAAATATAATTCAACCGGATCGGCCTTCCACATGACGGCATGGAACGTTCGGTCCAAAATCAGATATCGAAAGAGGTCGTCCTCTCGCACACGAACTTGCTGATAGGAACTGTCTTCTTGATAGAGAGGAGCGGAGAGAACTCGGATAGGATGAAAGGCGAACCAGGCAAGCCCAACTCCACAGAGAATCAGAAGCGCACAGCCAGTGACCTTTGCCATCCTGTGGAATTTCACAGCCACCGCCCGCCACCACCAGAGCATACCCAAGGTCAGTTGTATGATCGCCAGGAAGGTGACCAACGCGACACTGCCCATCCACGTCAGGAGAAAAAAGGCCGTCCCCCATGTTCCGACCAAGCTCCCGACTGTTGAGACGGCGATCAACCGACCGGTATGACGGCCCACGTGCCCGAGATCGTGAATCGAAAGACGAAGTAACGCAGGCAGCACACCGCTGAGACAAAACGCCGGCAACGCCAAGAGGACACCCGCCGCGACGCAGGGCCCCCACCGAGGGTCTTGCACCCAGGCTGCAACCTGGAACATGACCGGTTGACCCATGCCGGCCAAGAGAAATGTCCACAAACCGGAGACCAACAGGAGCCACGCGAGAACGGACCCGCTGTGATAACGATCCGTCAGCCATCCGCCAGTGGCATAGCCACTGCTCATCGCGGCTAAGATCACACCGATCAGAGCGCCCCATACAAAAAGGGAATTACCGAAGACGGGCGCCAAGAGACGGCTTCCCAAAATCTCCAACGCCATCACGACTGCACCGGTGATAAACGCAGTGGCAAGCGGCCACAAGGCAGACCAAGGACGAGCAGCCTCAGCAAGATAGGACGTCATCGGAGCGGTATGGCGAGAAGACAATGAGACACTGAAAAAGTCATGGGGTAACCGGCCTAGCTCGGATTATTCATGAATGCCGTGTCGAAGCGGCTGAGACCGAAGCCCGCCGAGGCTTCTCGCAAGGGAGGGCGACGCAGGCGTACTTGCGGTCCGTCGAGGAGACCGAACGAGAAAAGCCCCGCCGGGCGAGAGGATCGGCCGCTGTAGTAGGTGTTCATGATAGTCCGGGCTAGAGTGTTCCCCAATTTTTGAAGTAGCGAAGGAGGTCGCGGACGGACACCATGCCCACAATCTGACCGTCTTGAGTGATCGGGAGGTGCCGGATCCCGTGCTCCGCCATCAGATCACTGGCGTCATGCGCCGAGCGATCGATTTCAATCGTGATCAATGGGCTGCTCATGACAGCGCGGACGGACGTGTGAGCCGGATCCTTGCCGGGCGCCATGGCTTTACGGACGAGATCGGCTTCGCTGACCACGCCGATATACGCTCCTTCCAACATCACCAACGCGGCTCCCACTCGGGCATTCCGCATCAGCGTTGCGGCTTCGATAAGCATGGCATCAGGATGGATCGTCCTGATGTTTCGATTCATCATCACAGCCAGCGGCCGCAACAGAACACCACTCTGTGCACTCATCGAAACACCTCAGAATTGTTCGGAAGGAAAGGCGATTGTACTGAACAGGCAAAACTTCTGTCAATGAAACGGCGTCGGAGTGAGGCGTCGCGCGATGTACCTTGGCTTCTTGCAACACGGTCAACCTGTTGTTATACTTCCGCGCCCGGTAGTTTAATTCTCTTCCTACGCAATGACAGGAGCCCTATGTATATCAGCGTGATGGGTACAGGCTATGTCGGACTCGTGACCGGCGCATGCTTTGCCGAATTTGGTCTTCATGTCACGTGTATGGACATCGATGCCAAGCGCATCGCTCGGCTGGAGAAAGGAGACGTGCCGTTTTACGAGCCGGGCATCACTGAGCTGGTGATGAAGGGGCTGAAAGAAAATCGCCTCCACTTCGCCACCGACATTGCGAAAGCCGTCGAAGAGGCCTTGGTGATCTTCATTGCGGTCGGTACGCCCACGCGCCCCGATGGCTCGGCCGATCTGTCCTACGTCGAAGAAGTCGGACGCGGCATCGCACAGGCCATGACAAGTTACAAAGTCATCGTCACGAAGTCGACCGTCCCCGTCGGAACGGGAGAAAAACTGCGCGAAGTCATCCGCACCCATCAGACCAAACCTTCTCGATTCGACGTAGTGTCGAATCCGGAGTTTCTCCGCGAAGGCTCGGCCATCGAAGATTTTTTACGTCCGAACCGCGTCGTCATCGGAGCCGACAGCGCCGAAGCCGTCGCGATTATGAGAGACCTCTATCGCCCGCTGTATCTCATCGAAACGCCATTTGTGGTGACCGACATTGCGACGTCGGAAATGATCAAATACGCCTCCAACGCGTTTCTTGCCACGAAAGTCTCGTTCATTAATGAAATGGCGAACCTCTGCGAACACGTGAATGCCGACGTGCAAGTGGTGGCAAAGGCCATGGGACTGGACCATCGGATCGGATCCAAGTTTCTGCATGCCGGCCCTGGGTTCGGAGGCTCCTGTTTTCCCAAAGATGTCTCCGCATTAATTCAGACGGGAGAGAAAGTCGGTTGCAACATGGAGATTGCTCGCGCCACCACCCGCGTGAACGAGCGGCAGCGGTCGTTGATGGTGGAGAAGATTCAGACGGCGATGGGCGGACTGACAGGAAAGACCGTGGCGCTGTTGGGACTGTCGTTCAAACCCAATACCAACGATTTGCGCGACGCCCCCGCCATCGCCATTGCAGAACGATTGCTTGCTGAAGGGTGTGCCGTACGAGTCTACGATCCGGCCGCGATGGAAGAAGGCTCGAAGCTCTTGCGCGGGGCGACCCCGTGTACAGATGCCTATGACGCGGCGCACGGCGCGGACGCGCTGGTGCTCATGACGGAGTGGAATCTCTTCAGGAATTTGGACCTGCCCAAGATCAAATCGGGCTTGCGGCATCCACTCTTCATCGACCTCCGGAATGTCTATGATCCCGAACGGATGGCCGCGATGGGATTCCAATACATCTCAATCGGACGCCCACCTCGAAAACCTCTCACGGCAACTTAAAGAGCCGCCTGACCAAGCTGCTTCACATCCGCCTTCTCTTCTTTGATTTTCGGTTTATATCCCATTCGATCGAGCACCTTCATGATCCTGGTCTTGAGTCGGTCGTCGGCTTCCCCCAGCGCCGTGGCTAACGGCTCAACCGCCGGCTTGCCGATCTTGCGAATAATTTCCGTCGCGGACTGGCGCAATTCGTCCTCGTCGGAGACCAGCAAGGGAATGAGCTGGGAAACGGATTGCCCACCTAGCTTGATGAGGGAATCATAGGCTCGCTGCCGGATATCGCCGACTTCATCGGAGAGCGCCTCGACCAAAGGGCCAACCGCGCGCATATCTTTCAGTTCGCCCAAGCTTTCAGCCGCATACTTGCGATTGAGCCAGTGGGTATCCTTTAAATCAAGCAGCATGGCATCCGCCTTGGCAGCATTGGGATCCTTCGAACGGATACGAAAGCTTTTCGCGATCCGCTTGCCATTTTCTTCCACCACGCGGATGGTGGCACCGTCACCCGGCTTAAGCTTCTTAAGATCCTCAAGCGCCTCCTCGTCGACATCCAGCACCACCGTCTTGCCGTCATAGGCCAGTAACTCGACCTCGAGCTGCTTGGCCGCCGGATTGACGGACACGACTTTCTCAGTAACGAGGTTGAACCCGTCCTTTTTTTCTCCCCCTTTGGGACCAATCTGTATCAGCTTGATCGGAGCCTCGTCGGCCATGGTACATCCTTTTCGTTATGGGTTTGTCGGCTTCCAGCCCAGGCTCCCCAGTGCCCCTTCAGCCGTTTCCTGGACCATTTCATTCTCATCTTCGAGCAAGGGCAAGAGAGAATCGACCGCCCGTCTATCCCCGAGCCTCGCCAGCGACTCCGCTGCATTCCGCCGTACGAGCCAATCTTCGTCCTTCAGCGCATCGATCAGCGGCTCGACGCCTCTCGTGTCGCCGATTTTACCGAGGGCTTCCGCTGCATGGCGGCGGACCATCCAGTTGTTGCCCATGAGGCCGTCGATCAAGGCCTCCACGGCACGCACGTCACCGATCTTTTTCAAGACTCTCGCCACGTCCTCTCGCACCATGCCGTCGGTCAGCGCCTCGACCAGGCCAGGCACGGCTCGGGGATCGCCCAGCCTCTCCAGCGCCCACACCGCAGCGGTCCGCACCGCACCATCACGATCTTTCAGGGCTTTCACCAACGGCTCCACTCCACGAGGGTCCTTGAGCTTGCCGAGCGCCGAGGCGGCTTGTTCGCGGACCGACCACTCGTCATCTTGTATCGCCTCAATCATGGGCTCCACTACGACAGGCCCCATGCGAACAATCGCGCTGGCCGTCGCCTCACGAATCACCACATCCTCATCGGCCAGCAGCGCAATGAGTTGCGGCAGCGCCTCCATGCCCATTTGCCCAAGGCTGGCCGCCGCATGATCACGCAACGCTTCATTCTCATCGCGTAGCGCCGATACTAACTGACTGATACGTTCCGTTTGCTCCATCTCACTCATCCTCATCGTGGTGACCTGCCGCCTGCGCGACGGACTCTTCGTGTGCCGCCATGGCCTGTAACTTGTTCACAATCACGCCCGCATTATACGAAATCAAACCGTCCCGATCCGTTTGGAGCCGCGCAAATAAGTCAGCATACGGCCGGAGGCGCTCCGCATCTTTCACTTTCGCGAGCGCTTCGACAGCAAAGACCCGCAGTGGACGAATCGGGATGAGCTCCACATAGAGATCCACTGGACGCGCATCTCCGATCAGCCCCAGCGCCTTCAACGCCAACTCTTTCACTCCCGTATCCTTATCCACCCGGAGCCGCTCCATCAACGGCTCCACCGCGCGCACATCACCGATTTTCCCGAGCAGGTCCACCGCCGCTTCGCGGACGACCCAATCATCATCATTCAAATATCCAATGAGAATTTCAACACTCGGACGGCCGATTCCCAACAGATCGATGATCGTCGACATCCGCGCATCTTCTCGCTCAGATGACTCTTCGACATTCCGCAGCGCGTCAAATGCCTGATCGATGCGCTCACGGATCGCACTGAGCTTCTTGAGGGTCCGCACCGCAATGGTTTGCAGGAGCGGGTCGGTCATGGCGTCGACCAAGGCATCCGCCGAGCGTGGGTCCAACAGATGTTCGAGAATGTCGGCTGCCGTCAGACGAGCGGTCTCATCGGAATGCTGCAACATGGCCGTAAGCGGTTGGATCGCTGTGGGGGTGACACCAAGGAGATGGACGATCGCGTTCCGCTGCTCTTCGTCCCGGCACTCGTGTAAATACTGAACGAGTGCGGTCGCCGCCACGGTGTCCATGACGCCGGCTAACTGCTCCAGCGCAATCGCGCCGGCTTTTCGAACGGCCGGATCTTCATCACTCAACAGATAGACTAAAGGAGCACCACCTTGCGGATCTTTGACCCGCGCCAGCATGCCGGCCGCTTCGATTTTCAATGGCGAGGGACCGGTCTTCAAGACATGGATCAACCCTTCGACCGCCTTCGGGCCGCCGGCCAGGCACGCCGCCGTGGCGCGCATACGCCGCCAGTCTTCCTCATGTACGAGTTCGGAGATCAGGGTTTCGAGTGATTCTTTCGGCATAGCAAAGTCCGGCGAGAGGCGATGGGCTCGGGGCGAGGGGCTCGGTCTTGCTTTACCTATTGCCCCTTGCCACTAGCCTCGTGCCTGTCGCCTAAAGGCGTCCCGCCCTCCATCCCAATTGACTGAGGGCTTCTTTCGCGTAATACACAATATTTTCGTCGCGCTCTTTCTTCACGATCTCGAGGAGAAACGGAATCGCCGGAGGCCCGAACCGCGTCAGCGCTGTGGAGGACTCAGAGCGGGTCACAGTGTAGCGTAGTGCGGCGATCAAGGCAGGGATAGCCGTCTCGTCTCCGATGTCGCCCAAAGCGCGGACCGCGAGTCCCATGACAATCATCTCCTGATCCCATCGATCGCCGCATCCATCAAGCCGACGGCTCTGATCCGGTTGGCTCGATCCGTTCACGATTTTCACGAGCGCCGGCACCGCACGCCGATCGCCGATTTTGCCAAGGGATTCCACAGCGACCGGACGCACGTCGAGATCATTCAGCGCCGTCAGGAGAAAGTCGACCGGCCGCGAGTCTCCGATATCCCCCAGCGCACGAACCGCATCGGTTCGAACCGCTGCATCCGGGTCATTAAACAGGACAAACAACAACGACTCGACCGTGTCCGGCGATCGCATCTTGCCCAGCGCTTCAATGACATGTAGCTTGACCAGCCATTCCTTGCTCTGCAGCGCTTCCAGTAAGCAAGGCACGGCGGCTTGTCCGATACGGGCGAGGGCCTCCGCTGTTTCCACGCGAACAGCTTTCACTTTATCCTGTAGTAACGGCATCATCGGAGCGATGCAGCGTGGATCAGCAATCCTGCCGAGGCCTTTGGCTGCGTGCATTCTGACAATCCAGTCGGTGCTGGACAGCGCGCCGAGAAGGACATCCAGCACACGAATGTCTGCGATCGTCGCTAGAATGGACGTCGCAGATTCCTGGACCGTCAGATTGGACCCTTCCAGGCAACGACCCAGAGCGGGAACAGTCGCCTCACCGATGGCCGTCAGGGCCTGCATGGCCGCTTCACGCACGGCTCGATCATCGTCGCCAAGCAACTGCACCAGCGGCCCGACGGCCCGCGCATCGCGGAAGGTCCCCAGGATCGCGGCCGCTTCCTCACGGACGGCCCAGTCTTCATCCTTTAGCGCAGCAATCTGTTCGAGAACGCTATCCGCCATGGTGTTGCAAATAGGCACCGCGTCGTTACATGGCCCCTTTGGCGAGATCGCCGGACGGCCCGAAGCGGCCGGTGTCTCCCAGCGGCATATTGACGCGTAGATTGTCGGCTTCGCTGGAATTCACCGCTTCATCTGCCTGGGGCGGCTCCCAACCCAGCTTCTTTAAGGTCTCCACGACCACTTGCTTGAGCGCATCGGCGAGGGTCAGCCGGCTTGTTGCAAACGACATGACGCGCTCACCTTCCGTCTCCACTTCCGATGCTTTGGGGTCATGCAGGAACGCCACCAAGGGCTCGATTGCCGTATCGCCGATGAGCACGAGCGACGCCGAGGCGCGATCGCGCAAATTGGCATCTTTCAGCAGCATGATGAGATTGGGGATCACATGCGGATCGCGAAAATGCCCCAAGGCCGTCGCGGCCGCTTCCTTGATAAAGGCTTCCTCGCTGACGATACAACCGGGAGTCGGTGTCCCCTCCTGAGGAATGCCCTTGCCTTTCAAGGCAGCCAACACAGGCGGGAGTGCCCGCGCATCGCCGATCATGCCGAGCGACATAATGGCATGCCGCTTGACTGCCCCGTCCTTCATGGCTTCGATCAGACCATCGACGGCGCGCGGGTCGCCGATCATGCCCAACGCGATGGTGGCGTCTTCGCGGACGGCGCGGTCAGGGTCCTTTAACATGTCGAGCAGCTTATCGACCACCTTGGGATGCTTCACCCAAGATCGACCGATCTGGTAGTCGGTTGTCATGCCGCCCAATGCGCGGACCGCGTGGCAGCGGACGACAAAATCCTTATCAGCCAGCGCGTCGAACAATGGATCGACAGACGGTTCGCCGATTGTGACGAGCGCCGTCCCCGCAGTCTCTCGAACGGTTTTCGACGTGTCCCTGAACAACTTCACCAGCGCCGGCACGGCTTTCTCAACACGGATTTTACCCAGGGCTTCAGCCGCCGCGCTCTTCACCGCCCCATCGCGGTCACGGCACGCCGCAATCAAGGGGTCCACGGTTCGAACGTCTTTAATGTCGCCGCAGGCCTTCGCGGCATGCTCGCGCACACGCCAACGCTCGTCTTTTAACGCTTGAGTCAGCCGCTCTACCGTCGGCTCGCCCAGATGAACCATCGCAGCCACGGCCTCATTGCGGACTTCCATGATGGGATCGTTGAAGAGACCGATCAGCGCTTCCACTGCCTTTGGACCACCGATCCTAGACACGGCCCAGCCCGCCAGCGTCCGAACCGACCAGAAATCATCCGCGCAGGCTTGGAGCAGCGGCTCGAGCGTACTAGAGTCCGCGAGTTCGGCTAATGCCTTCGCCGCTTCTTCCCGCGTCGCATCGTCGACATCTTCGAGGGCTTCGAGTAAATCATCAATAGCGGGTGTCATGGCAGAACCTCTTACAACTATTTGACGGTATATTCAGGCTGGCCGCCGTAGGGCTGCGTTTTGCTGCATCTGATCGTCAACTTCTGCGTCCCGCGCCCGGACACGCATTGGTCCAGCGTCGTCGGAAATTCCAACGCCCCGTCCAGGTTGACGGTAAACGGAAAATCAAAGGTAAATGTCCCAAATCGATATGAACCCGGCTTGAGCGTGAGTTCGCGTACCGTGCTCGTACGATACGCCTCGGTGTTTTCAGGATCCATGCTCCAAATAAGCGGCGTGACACCCGGCACATACCACCAGCTCGGCGGGTGCAGCGTGGTCGCATCAACGGTAATGGCATGTTCCTTGGTATAGGCCGGTGGGGGCCCCGCCTCGCTGATCACAACCGCAACCGCCGTGACGGTGAGGAGTGCGCAAAGCGTGGAAAGTAGACCGATGCGTTGCATGGTGCGTACTACTGAACCGCTGACGGAGATGAAACCTGGTCTGCCGCGGCAGTCCGGGGCGATCGGAAGATTTCCTCAACCGGACGACTGTCCCATTCCGTATAGGTTTCCAAGCCCAGCGTCCGCAATACGGTGGCGCCGGTGTCCAGAATCGAAACAGGCTGTGCGATCGTATGCCCGGCCTTGATGCCGGCGCCGGAAGCCAGCCACAGCACATGAGGCGCCTGAGGTGCCGCCTGCTGGTCATTGCCTTGTGCCTGCACCGATCCCATGTCATTCAGCGAGGTCACGAGAATCGTCGTCCGACTATACAGTCCGAGCTCTTTATACAGATCCAACACCGATCCCATCGCCGCGTCCACCGTCTTTAACGCATCCCGATACGGCTTGGCATTCCAGCCAGCCGCCTCGCCGGCGCGACCAGGTTCCGGTAAATGGACGACCAGGAAATGCGGCAGCGACAGAATCGCATGGCCATAGCCATGTCCACTGGTCGCCTTCTTGAAGTATTGGCGGATGTAGCTGACCAGGGTCGCCGGGCTGCATTCAGGCTTCAGCGGTCCGCACATTTGATAATCCGTATAAGGCTCCGGCTTCGCCAACTGATAGAGCGACTCATCCATGAAAAAAATCGCGCTGTCCTTGCCGCCGCTCAAATCCAGATAGTCAAAGATGGTGGGCGGCCGGGGATAACCACGAATAAAGTCGAAAGCATTCCAGGTGATCCCGTGCTTCTCGACCGGCATGCCGGTAAAGAGCGACGCCATCGTCGGAAGGCGAAGCGGCGGCGTGACCGCGGTGGCCGACCACGTGACCGACCCATGCTTCACAAGCCGACTCAGTACCGGCATCGCGCCTGTCTTGAGGGAGTCTCTTCCGACGCCTTCAAGCACAAACAGGATCACATGTTCCGGCTGGATATCAGGTTGTGGCGCCTGCTTAGGGCTCTTGGATGGAGCTGCACCAGTTTTGGCTGCGTACCCCATGGGGGCAGTCGGAACACCCAGGAAAAGTCCGATCGCGACTATCGTCGTGAGTATCATGCCCGATTTAAAAAAGTGCATACATGCCAACTGTATTGAAGTTCTGCTGGATTGAAGCCCTGTAACTTATCACGCGCATTTTCGGCCGGTCAACCCTCGGCGGCTTGATGATCAAGCCGATTCCGCATGTATGCATGTATGATTACCGGCCGCTCCATTGAACATCGCGCCGGATTCAGGTAAAGATTCGCTATGCCGATCGGGAACAACTTCCAACATGCCGCGTATTCGCGATCCGATCCGGGAGATCGAGTCGGATATCGGGAACTGGTCGTCGGCGCACCGCCGGACTCCTTGGCCTGGCAAGATGCCATGGCCGGAATGGGCACTCAACTCGCCCAGGCGGGTGTGCGGCTTGTTGTATTTCTGCATGGCACCGCGTGCGGGACCGATGTGTTCGGCATGCAGCGGCTGGACGAAGTGGGCGGCTTGAAGCGTGGGTACTCCCGCGGGATCGCCGGCTTGGACGCGCTCCTCGCCCTCATGCGCGAGGGCACCAACGGTGTACCGACCTTGAAAGACGGACCAACACCGCCCTTCATGGATGACGAGCCCACCAAACGGCTCCTCGATACCCAGGCCGGAGATGCAGCCAATTTTTCTCACACGTACGTCGAGCTCTTCAGAAAAGCCATCAATCGATCAACCGAACGACCGATACGCTGCGAGCGCGTGCTGTGGTCGTCCGAACATCATCACATTGGCCGATCACAAGCAGCCATACAGGTGATCAGTCGGCTTCGTGCTGTGGCCACCGAACAGAAGCTCGGACCAGGCGACCGTATCTTAGTGCACGCTCACGGCCATGCCGGCCTCGTCATGGCGTTGGCCTCGAACCTATTGGCGCCCCACGAGTCGGCCGGCCGCGCCTCGTTTTTGCAAGCACTCAAGGACTATGCGACGCACACAGGTACCTCAACGACCGGCATCTCACTGCTCGAACAGTCGCCCGATCAGGCCCTGAATGGCGCCACTCTCGATATCGTCACGTTTGGAACGCCGGTGCGCTATGGCTGGGATCCCTCCAGCCTCGGGAAGCTGCTGCACATTGTCAACCATCGTCCCATGCGAGTCGACGGAAAACGATGGCTGGCCAAGATGGAGCTACCGCAGATTACCATGGAGATGCCGATTGCCTGGGGCGGGGATTATGTTCAGCAACTCGCCGTCGGAGGGAGTGATAACATACCGGCGTCACCGGAAGCGAAGGTGGTCAACAAAGTCCTGTGGGAACTCTTGGAGCCCTACGAAGGATTTGAACGCTGGCTCGAATGTGCGCGCAAAAGCGTGCGTTGCCACAACGACGGCCCCTGCTTGCTCGTGGACTACAAAGACTCGACGGCGACGAGCAACGCGAAGGATCACATCTACGGGCATGCGGCGTACACGAGAATGAATGCGATGTTATTCAATACGGCGGACATCGTGCGGAGTGCGTATGTGCCGGCAGGCACCTGAGACGTACTCAGCCTACGCCTTCACTCTTCAAAATTAAAATCTCCTGTCTTCATGATTCGTCGAAATGCCTCTTTGCGGGCACTACTCAGGTCACTCCATACCTTGACACCACTTTCTAAATGGAGTGTCACGTCGTGACCTTCTGAACGCCGACATGGCTCCGAGGTGGTGGGTGTGCGTACACGCGTCACCGTCTTTTGCGAACGGCTCAGTCGCAGCGTCTCGGTGACGCAGTCGTGGTCTCTTGGCTTGGTGACGATTTCCTGATCATCCCATCGTTCCACTTCTTCATGGTCCATGCTCAGGATAAGCTGATTGCCCTCCCCGACCACCGCGGCGGATTCCACGCAGTATTTCCATTTCCGGTTACATTCAATATGTGTCGTTTGTAGAGACATTGCTTGGCGGTCGTTCACGGTCGTCCAGGTCCCGCCGGCTGAGACAGACGCGTCCCACCTATCGACGGCGAACACAGAAGGCGGCAATTGCACCGTGATCCGATCGAGCCAATCCGCATCGTGTGTGAGCTTCTTCAAAGTCCGATAATCGAGCTCCCCTGTCCTCGGCAATTTATTTGACTCCTGGTAGTACTTGATGGCCCGTCTGGTTTTGTCATCAAATCGACCGTCAAACGGGCCGACCCCATAACCGAATCGTCCAAGCAGCATCTGAGCCACCATGATCAACCTTCGACGGTCTTTGGGATTTGCACGCAGCTTGTCCAGTTGTTCCATGACTGCTCGCTCCTCTTCTGCCTCACTGGCGAAAACGGCAGGCTCCTCGCCCAGCAGACGATCTAGTGGGTCGACCATTGGATGGACGCCTATTCCATCAGCAGCACCGGACAGACAAGGACCGCTGAGCATCAGCGAGATACAAAGTAAAGCCAGAACAGGCCTGGACTGTGTGCTTGGCATAGGGACCTCGCTCATGGTTGAGAAAAACAAGAAATCCACACAGGTGAAAATGGCAAGGAACCGCCACAAAGGAGCAGGCTGTTGAAAAGAGTGTTCAGCAAGGTTCACCGGTTGCACTCTCACCGGTGGCCGAAACGGCAGCATAGAGGTCAGGATGTTCAAAAAAGCCAACCATTACACCCTCCCGACCCCAGGCGCGCCGGGAGCGCGCCCCTTCCCGAACCGCGGCCGCAGCGAACGAGGGGCCGAGGCGTATCCCTCCCCAAACCTGCCAAGACACGCTCTTGTCCCAGGGCGGTACGTTGAACCTCTGAGCGACGCGAGAACAAAGCCCGGGAAGGGGCGCGTCTTGGCGCGCCTGGGGCGGGGCGGGTGTAATAGGGCTTTTTCAACATCCTTCTAGGGATGTGCTTGCCGCCAATTGCAGCCGACGCCTATATCAATCTTCAGCGGGACGGTCACGCCGAGACGGACGCCCGTCTGTTCCATTTCTGACTTGGCCAGTTGCTTGGCTTGCTCGAGACCCACGTCCGGAGCTTCGAAGATGAGTTCGTCGTGGACCTGGAGGATCATCTTTGTGGTGGGAAGCTCGGTCTTTAAACGACCACTGACCGCAATCATTGCCATTTTGATGAGATCGGCGGCAGAGCCTTGAATGGGATTGTTGATCGCCATGCGCTCGCCGAACCCGCGTTGCGTCGCATCCGGACTGTTCAACTCAGGAATTGGTCGGCGGCGGCCTAAGATCGTCGTGACATAGCCGGTCCGCTTCGCCTCTTCTAGCGTACGATCCATAAACGCCTTCACACCTGAATACCGCGTAAAGTAAGCGTCGATGTACTCACGGGCCTTCTGCTGAGGAATGCCGAGTGTCTGTGACAGCCCGAACGGACTAATGCCATAGAGAATCCCGAAGACGACCGTCTTTGCGATTCGCCTCATTTCTCGCGTGATCTGTTCCGGCACAAGATTGAAGATATCGACAGCCGTCGCCGTATGTATGTCTTCACCTTGCTCAAACACCCGTAGCAGACGTTCGTCGCCTGAGAGATGTGCCAAAATGCGAGGCTCGATCTGACTATAATCGGCCGCAATGAGCACATGACCCGGCGCGGCGATAAACGCTTCTCGAATACGCAGGCCATACTCTCCCTTGACGGGAATGTTTTGTAGATTGGGCTCCGTGGACGACAAACGCCCCGTAGCGGCCACAGTTTGATTCAGCGAGGTATGGATGCGGCCTGTTTCCGGATTCACCAGCGCCGGCAGCGCATCGATGTAGGTGGACTTCAGTTTGCTCACGCTGCGGCACGCGAGAATATGAGCCGGCAGGTCGTGCTGCGCGGCCAGTTGCGTGAGCGTGTCTTCATCCGTTGAGTAGCCGGTCTTTGTTTTCCGGATGGGCTTGAGGCCGAGCTTGTCGAACAGGATGGTGGCCAGCTGCTTCGGGGAATTGAAATTGAACGACTCGCCGGCCAGCGTCGTCATGGTCTCGGTCATCCGATCCATTTCGCGATCCAATTCCTTGCCGAGGGCATGGAGCACGTCTACATTGAGCGCGAACCCATTGCGTTCTATTTCGGCGAGCACCGGCACCAGCGGCATTTCCACTTCTTGGAACAATTGCCAACTGCCCTGCTCCACCAGCCGGCCCTTCAGAATGGGCACCAAACGAGCAATGACCGCGGCCGCTTCAGCCGCGTCGGCAGCAGATGAATCAGGTCGATCGAATAGATCGGCGGGAGGCTGATCCACCTTCTCGACTCTCGCCACACCAAGGTGGTATCCGAGTACCTCGAGTGCCACAGCGTCCAACGTGTAATTCCGCCGATTGGGATTCAGCAAATAGGCAGCGATCATCGTGTCGAACCAGGGAGATGCGAGTACCACGCCGCTCCGCCGCGTGGCCAGGAGCGCCGGCTTCGCATCATGGAGCGCCTTGAGTCGCGTCGGGTTATCCAATAGATCCAAGACGGGCGTGGGAAGCGCCCTATTCCCGTCGGCTCTGGCAAATACCGTCTGTCCATTGGCGAGGCTCAAGGCGATCCCGCGCAGCTCCGCTCGCACGCCCATCGGTTCTGTTAGCGTGCAGTGGAGGGCGATCGGTTCTTCTGTGTCCGCCGCATTGACTCTGTCGACAAACGTGCGGGCCGCCGTGTCATCTTCTAATGTTGTGAAATCGGCGCCCAATGCCTCCGCGACCGCTGACGGCTGAATCGCTTTGAGGAGCGTGGAAAACTCGAGCTCCCCAAGGAGCGCGATAAGCGGTTCAGACGGAGGAGGCATGAGTCGAAAGGCTTCGCAATCAAACTCAATGGAACAATCTACCTGAATGGTGGCAAGGCGACGGCTCAAGCGAGCCATGTCAGACTGTGCCATGAGGAGATTTCTTGCTTTGGTCGGCGTCACGTCATCGATTCGCTGCAGCAGTTCTTCAATCGTCCCGAATTGGCTAATCAGCTTGATGGCCGTCTTCTCACCGATGCCTTTGACGCCCGGAATGTTATCGATGCTATCCCCCATGAGGCCCATCACCTCCACCACGCGCGCCGGCTCTACACCGAAACGTTCACGGCATTCCGCTTCGCCGATCCATTTATCTTTGACCGGATCGTAAATGCGGACCGTCGGCGTGAGCAGTTGGAACATGTCCTTGTCGCTGGTGACGATCACGACGCCCATTCCTGCCGCTTCCGCTTTACGTGCCAGTGTTCCGATGAGATCATCCGCCTCCAGTCCGACTTGCCGGATCACCGGCACGGCCATCGCCTGCACGACGCGGTGAATCAGAGGGATCTGCGCCTGCATACCGTGAGGCATTTCGGGGCGCTGAGCTTTGTACTCCTTGTACTCTACATGTCGCTGCGTCGGGCCCTTTTCATCGAAGACGACCGCCAGGCAATCCGGGGTATGCTCGCGGAGGACTTTCAGCAACATCGTCGTAAAGCCATAGACGGCATTGGTCTGCTGGCCCTTCGAATTGGACAGCGGGGGTAGCGCGAAAAACGCCCGATAGATGTAGGCGCTTCCGTCGATCAAATAGAACGTCTTGCGCGTGAGGTGTCGGACGTCAACCATGGTGAACGGTGACGAGATGGCTCTGAATGGTGCGCGATCGTGAGCGGCGGTTGGCCGAACTTTTCGCGCACTTTATTGATGGTGTTCAGAACGGCCGGCTGGCCGATAAGTTTCCGCTCCAATTGGCGCTTCCCGGGGAAGTCGACGAGGGAAATGCCGATCAGCATGGTGAGAATCCCCTGTCCAGGCAGGACCAGCATCGCGATGCCGGCTGCCAGCAAGACGAACCCCAGCACATTTTTGACGACATGGCCGATGAGCCTGAGGGCGGGATGATGATGCTCCATCCATTTTCGTGGATGGCGTTCGTCGAAATAATGCGGTGGCAGTCTCACCAAGATTAACGGAATGGCGATCAGGCTTCCAATAAATCCAACGATGGAAAAGACAACCAGGCCGGAGAGAATGTCTTTCGATAACAGTACCTCCATCGACGGCATCCTAGCATGAGAAACCGGCAAAGGGCTATAATCCGCCCGATGAGTCCAGCCGCTCGCCCATTAAAAATCTCGGCACTCTCGCTCACCGGGGAAGATCTTACCCCATCTCAGTTCTTCGAAGTGGTCCACGATAAGCGGCCGGTCCGGCTGTCGTCCCAAGCCGAGAGGCGAATGAAAGCCGCCCACCGCGTGATTCAGCGCGTCCTCACGCACCCCGATCCTGTCTATGGCGTCACCACTGGGTTCGGTAAGCTGGCCGACCAGCGCATTTCTCTTTCCGATATCGCCCAATTGCAGCTCAATTTAGTTCGCAGCCATGCGGCCGGCGTCGGCGATCCGCTGACTCCCGAAGAAACCCGTGGCCTCCTCTTGCTTCGAGCCAATGTCCTGGCCCGCGGCCACAGCGGAGTACGGCCGTTGGTCGCGGATTATTTGCTCGCGCTCCTGAATCGCAATATCTTGCCGATTGTTCCGTGCCGCGGGTCGGTCGGGGCGAGCGGTGATCTCGCCCCGTTGGCGCACCTTGCGTTAGTGCTTATCGGCGAAGGGGAAGCGCTCCTCAACAATCGACGCCTGCCGGGGCGCGCAGCGTTGGCACGTGCAGGACTAAAGCCACTCCAACTTCAAGCCAAGGAAGGACTCTCACTGGTCAATGGGACCCAGGCCATGCTGTCGCTGGGCTTATTGGCGCTACGTCGATGTGAGCACTTGGTAGATACGGCGGATGTCGCTGGAGCGCTGTCTGTGGAAGCGCTCAAGGGTACGCCGGTTGCCGGCGTGGTGC